>CAZTHP010000097.1:0-8698 GCA_964613155.1 uncultured Lachnospiraceae bacterium
CGCCTTTTTTCTTCACGTCTTTGGTCAGCTCTTTACGACGATCTTCGGTTAATTCCGGGAAAACCAGACGGATCACAGCACCATCATTATTGGGATTAATTCCAATATCAGACTTATTGATCTCTTTTTCAATCTCACGGATCAGACCTTTATCCCAGGGCTGAATCTGAATAATACGAGCTTCCGGAGTGGAAATGCTGGCAACCTGATTCAAAGGAGTCGGTGCACCATAATATTCCACACGAATCTTATCCAAAACATGCGGATTCGCACGGCCTGCACGGATTACCAAATATTCCTTCTTTAAAGATTCCAGACTTTTTTCCATCTTTTCTTCAAACATCATTAACTTTTCTTCTACTGCTTCATTCATATATCTGCTGCTGCAAAGACACATCCTCTATTCTGTGTCTTCGCTTTTCCTTTCTTAAATTTATTAATCTGATACCTATCTGCCCATCTGCCGAGCCATTCCTCATACGAATATAGTTCCAGCCAAATGTCTTCCAGGTCTTTTTTAAAGTATACTATACCGACTATACCGTAACATACGTACCGGTAATCTCACCTGCCAGTGCCCGTGCGATACTATTTTCTTCATTCAGTCCAAAAACAGCCATCGGCATCTTCTGCTCCATACACATGATCGAAGCGGTCAGGTCTACAACTGCCAGTTTCTTCTCAATGACTTCATCAATGCTGACTTTGTCATATTTCACAGCGGCCGGATTCGTCTTCGGATCACTGTCATATACGCCATCAATTGCTTTTGCCAGTAAGATCAGATCTGCTTCCATCTCAATGGCACGCAAAACGACACCTGTATCGGTAGAAAAATAGGGATGTCCCGTTCCACCAGCGAAAAATACGACCTTACCTGCTTCCAGACACTTCTTCGCAAGATCCTTGGAAAACATCTGTGTCATCGTTCCCACTGCAAAAGGGGTTAAAATCTCGGTTTCCATCCCGGCATTTCGGAAGATCTCCGAAACATAGATGGCATTCATCACGGTTGCAAGCATACCGATCTGGTCTGCCTTCGTACGATCAATGGCATTGCTGGTTCTTCCTCTCCAGAAGTTTCCTCCGCCGATCACAACACCCAGCTGAAGTCCATTCTCAACCGCGGGCTTTACCTGAGCTGCTACTTCCTTACACACTGCTTCATCAAAACCGGTCTTCTGCTCACCGGCCAGTGCCTCACCGCTTAATTTTAATAATACACGTTTCATAAGTCCCTCTTTATTGTCCATTTCTAATCATCGGAATCTGCAAAAAGCCCTTCAAAGCTTTTGCATCTCTTGATTGGCAACAATTCCACTTATCGGAAACTGTTTCTGGTTTGAGTATAACATAAATGCAAAAGCGTGTCAAAACAAATGATAACGGCTGCCTCGTCATTTTTACGATAATTCCAGTCCTTCATCCGGTAAAAGATCGGTTCCATCTGCTGCCGTTGTAGCCAGCTCATCACAGCGTTCATTTAAGGGATGTCCATTGTGCCCTTTCACCCAATGCCAATGAACCTGATGCATCTTCTTCGCTTCCAAAAGCCGCTTCCAAAGATCCTGATTTTTCACCGGCTCGTTTTTCCCTCGTTTCCACCCCTTTTTCTGCCAGCCTTCAATCCAATGCTGGTTAAATGCATTAACCAGATAAGAAGAATCGGAATACAGATCCACTTCACAAGGACGAATCAGCGCTTCCAGTGCGACGATTGCTGCCATTAGCTCCATCCGATTATTCGTTGTCTGAATATACCCCTGTGAATATTCCCGTTTATGCAGCGTTCCATCCGGCGCCCGATATAAAATAACAGCACCATATCCACCTGGTCCATCCGGGTTTCCTCTTGCCGCTCCATCTGTATAAATTTCTACTTTCACGCTCAGCACCTCCCGTCTGCTTACTTTTCCCATTTTTTCGCTGTCCTGAGCTATGATAATATTTTTTTTGTAACCGGTCAAGCCTCTTTTCATAAGATATAATGTAAACACCATCCCGGAGGGAAATATTATGAGTGATTTAGCAGCTACCAACTGCGGCGGCGGATGCGGCGTATTTAACAACGACAGCAACGATTGCGCCTGCAATTTAATCTGGATCATCGTTCTGCTCATGCTTTTCTGCAACAACGGAACGAATCTTTTCGGCGGAAACGGAGACTGCGGATGCGGCGGCAGCAATAACAGCTGTCTGTGGATCCTGCTTTTACTGTTCTTCTGCGGCGGCAATAACAGCGGCGGATGCGGCTGTGGATGCTAATGCCCTCTCGATACAAATGCTGTGATGATGCAGATACTGACACGATGCAGATGCTGACACGATGCAGATACTAACACGACAAAAAAATCGGCAAACAGCAGGGGAGAAGAACATTCCTTGCTGCCCCTCTGCTTAACCGATTCGAATTCTGTGTATTTAAAATTCAGAGTATTCGAAGTCCTGTGACAGGAAATCCGTTCAAATTTCCCGCCGCAGGACTTTTTCGAATTGTATTGCGCGGTTTTTCTTCTCTTATTTTTCTGCCAAAACAAAAATTTTTATCAATGAATTTTCTTCCTATTCTATCACTGAATTTTCTTCCTACAAAAATCACTGCGCATTTTCTTTTGTTGCTTCTTTTTCTTCTAGACAGGCTTCATCCAACTCATATACTTCATTTCCATTGATGATCAATACATCTTCATAAAACCTGGCCATTTTCTCCCCTCCTCTCTCCTTATAGTATGATAGTATGCGCCTCCCGGTAATTCGTCTCCAATGCCGTATCCTTTTTCGCTATTTTTTCACGATTTTTTTATAATTTTTCCTCAGACTGTTCTTTTTTCCCAAACCGTTCATATAGTAATAGAAAGAGAACCGGAAAGGACGCATTTCTTCATGTCCGAAAACCCGTCACAAAGTGAAATCCGCCATGTCTACAAACAGATGAAAGCCGTGTGTTCTCTCATCCAGCCCGAATATCAGACTGCTTTCCACAAGCTGACGAAAGTTCTGGAACTGCAGCTTCTTTTGCAGGAATTTACCCCGAAAGGCACGCAAACCTTTCACGCCAGCAGTATTTCTGCTTCGGAAGAAGGCGGCGAACCGAAACATATCCCTTTTGATCTTACAGCCTTTATTCGCGCACTGACACCCGTATGCAGTGAAAAAGAGCGTTCCTTTCTTCACACGCTGCAAAACACCGAACAAACCCTGCGGATGTTCGAACAAGTCAAGCAATTTCAAACATTTTCCAAAGATATGACAACGGATGAACTGATGATGCAATTTTTAACACCGGAACAACAAAAAATCTTTCAGCAATTTCAAAATCATTAAAGCAAAGGAGGCTTTTTATGGATCCAGTCAAAGCAGCTTTTTTACAAGCGGTCATCAACCAGGGAAAGGAACAAGATCAAAGCAATTTTATTCCATTTTTAATGGCCATGCAAAAAAATGCCAAGGAACGCAACATTACGTTTTCCAAGCAGGAAACGGATTTTATCTACGATCAGTTAAAAGAAAAATTATCGCCGTCCGACCGCCAGCAAATGGAATTTTTGCGCACGATCATGCGGAAAAATTTCAAAAACAGCCCATTTGCTTCCTCCTCTCCCCATACAGCTTCGAAACCGCAGTCTTCAGACGATCATGAAACATAAATCACTCCGGATTCTGTTACTTGCTTCCGCGCTCCTAATGATGCTGCTTTTTCCAGAGCCTTCTCTCAAAGGAGCGCAAAGCGGTCTTCTGCTCTGGTATCAGCACTTTTTGCCAGCGATTTTTCCTTTTATGATCTTATCGGGTATTTTAATCCGATATTTAGAACGAGGCGGCGCTTTTTTTGCGGCAGTAACAGGCTTTTTAAACGGCTATCCAAATGGTGCAAAAACGGCAGCAGATCTCCAAAAAAGAGGTCTGCTGCCGAAAGAAACGGCTTGCTATTATGCAGTTTTCTGTAATTTGGCCAGTCCGATGTTCTTAGCCGCATATGCCGACTTACAACGGGAAATGCCTTTGATCTATCTGGTCTCGCTCCTTCTGTTATTCCTTTTTTGCCGACGACGAAAACCGATTTCCATTCCGATAGATTCTGTTTGTACATACAAACCCAAGCAGCCTCTCTATTCTACTTCCAAGCCCTTTCCGGAAAAGAAGGCCCCCGGTGCTCTCGATGCAGAAGAAGAATGGACAGATACTCCAAATTCCTTCTTGGAAAAGAGAGAACCGGCAGAGGACTATCTTCTGGAATGTACCCGCATTATGGTCAAGGCAGGCATTTATATTATGTATTTTGCTATTTTGATTGAAATTCTTTCGCAGCCTCCATTTGCTGACCAACGAATTTCCCTGCTGATTCCATTTCTGGAATTAACCACTGGCATTTCTTATATCGAAAGTGCCTCTTTTCCGTTTCCAGATTTACGGCGTTATTTCCGCTTGTTTCTCTGTGTATTCGGTGGATTCTGTACCGAATTTCATACACAGGAAGTTACCTATGGACTTTCGCTCACGCTGCCCCGTTATCTCGCTTATAAATTTTTCCACGCATCCGCTGTTTGCCTGGTCTGCCTTCTTTTGGACACGTTACGCATCCAATTCCATTAATTTTCCGATCATCTCCTGACAAATCTCCAAAACCGATTTCTGATCGGTTGAAATCATAATATCCGCAGCGGCTTCATATTTTGCACGCCGCTGCTCCATCAGCTCAGCGATAAATTCAATATTTTTATTGCCACGTAATAACGGGCGATCTTCATTGTATTTGACACGCTCTAAAATTGTTTCCGGACTCGCAGTCAAAAGAACAACACGTCCGCTGTTTTTCATATGCTGAACATTCAGATCACGCAAAGCCGCACCGCCGCCGCAGGAAATGACCGTTTGCTCACGTTTTCCCAATTCAATGATCAGATTGGTCTCCAGATTTCGGAAATATTCCTCTCCGTAATTCGCAAAAATTTCGTTGATCGTCATCCCTGCCCGTTCCTGGATCACCGCATCCATTTCCACCGAATCCATTGCCAGCATTTTGCAAAGGAAAGAAGAAACCGTACTTTTGCCGCAGCCCATAAAACCGATCAGCAAAATGTTATGATGGAATAATTTTCTCGCCTGCACACGTTTACTGTTGTTGACGATATGCTGAAAAATATCTTTAATCTCTTTTTCATATTTTTCCCCTTGTAAATTCTTCCGCAGCATACGCTCCTGCTGTTTTTCCTGCTCTGGCTGGAGAATGGGAATCCCCTCCTGCTTTTTACATTCAATAATTTCTTCAATAATATCCATACGCTTCTTTAAAAGCTCTGCAATTTCATCGTCACACGCATCTAAACGAGTACGAATTTCTTCAATCTTACTCATAAGCTCCTCTCATTTCCTTTCCACTTTAAAGTATAAAACTGTCCTTTAGTATAACAACAAAATCGCATTCACGCAAGTGAAAATCTTATGCGAAATCCATTTGAAAAATCCATTTTCCAATTCCGAAACAGGAGAGGAAAAATCGAATAAATCTGAATGGAAGGCTTTTGACCCCAACATGAAAATATGATATGATAGCACATGCAATGAAAACAACAAAAGTCAACGAGGGAGGAATACCATGCCTGTTTATGATTTTAAAAATACACCAAGTGATAAAAATCCTGCGGAATGTACCTATACGACATTTCGTTCCAATGAAAGTAACCCTTCAGCTGAAAATCCAATTCTACTGATCGATAACCAGCTAAATCAGTGGAACGACCGCTCCTGCGGTGTTTTTACGAATCCCAACAAACGAACAACCTTTGAATTTAAGGAAGATTCCGGTATGATCAGCGCCGATATTTTAAAGATCGACTCTCGATTTGTCGGTTTAATCCGCTGGCTTGGGGAAAATCACATCAATGTTCGCTTATCCGGTGAAAACCGCGCAGATGGCTATGCAGTCTACCGCATTCGAGAAATCGCATTTGGCGGCGGCACGAAACTTTCCGCAGAAGACGGCTTTTTACAATTTATGATCGAACGTCTTTTGGCAAGCAATGCACCGGATGAAGAACCCGACGATGAAGATCAGGAAGAAGTCGGCGATGAGATGAAACTGACCAGCTTACAGAGTATTGCCGATTTTATGACCTGTGCTGGTAAAACCTTGCCGGATAATATCCGTCTTTGGGCACGCAGAAATCTTGCAGTAGCCCGTTCTCATGAAGTTACCCCGGAAGAAAGACGCCATGCCCAGCGCGCCCTCTCCATTATGATGAACATTCAGTGGAAGCATAATTATTTTGAATCCATTGATCCCGAACAAGCCCGCCGTATCCTGGATGAAGAACTCTATGGTATGGAACGTGTGAAACAGCGTATTATCGAAACGGTTATCCAGATCAACCGTACGCATACCCTTCCGGCCTATGGACTCCTTTTAGCAGGCCCTGCCGGTACTGGAAAGTCACAGATTGCCTATGCAGTTGCTCGAATCCTGAAACTGCCGTGGACCACGTTAGATATGAGTTCGATCAACGATCCCGAACAGCTGACCGGCAGTTCCCGTATTTATTCCAACGCAAAACCTGGTATTATTATGGAAGCCTTTTCTATGGCAGGGGAATCCAATCTCGTTTTTATCATCAACGAGCTGGACAAAGCATCTTCTGGAAAAGGAAATGGCAATCCCGCCGATGTTCTCTTAACGCTCTTAGATAATTTGGGCTTTACGGACAACTATATGGAATGTATGATCCCTACCGTCGGTGTTTATCCGATTGCAACTGCCAATGACAAAGAAAAAATCAGTGCTCCCCTGATGTCTCGTTTTGCAGTAATTGATATTCCCGATTACACACCCGAAGAAAAGAAGATCATCTTTTCAAAGTTTGCTCTGCCAAAAGTATTAAAACGGATCGGACTTCGGGAAGACGAATGCATCATCCCTCCGGAATCGGTGGATGCTGTAATTGAAAAATACCAGCACACAACCGGTATCCGTGATCTGGAACAAGCAGCTGAACACCTTGCCGCCAATGCCCTCTATCAGATTGAAGTAAACCATGTTTCCACGGTGATTTTTGATCCCAATATGATTCATAACGTTCTGGGATAAGAATCTTTTTATCAATATTGTAAAACACCATCCATACAAAAAGACCTTATGAGAATTTCCTGATCGGATTCTATCCGGTTGGAGTTCCCATAAGGTCTTTTTTCACTTAACTTTATCGAACACTAAAGCAAAGTCTTGTATAAATTTAGTTTTTTCTCTCCTAAACGACTTTCTCCTAAACGACTTCGACTTATAGAAGTCAGAGCTTCCTGTTTAAAAACTTCTCCATCTGCGAAACGATTTACATTTCTACTAAGCTTTTAAATGCAGCAAGAATTTTTAAAACCAGGCCGGTTTTTTGAACAAAAATTTCGCAAATTCTTCCAAAGAACGATTTACAATCAATTCTTCTGGAAAATTCACTTCCGCGATCAATTCCCGCGCACAAGTATGATTACCGATTTCCGTTGCCACATGTGCATCACTGTCCAGGATGACAGGAGTTCCATATTTTTCGCAATAGAACAACATTTTCTTTGCATTTTCCCTGGTATTCTGGCGAAAACCACCAGGACTTAATGAACCTTGATTCAGTTCCAAAAGGGTCTTCGTATCCCGCGCTTTAATTGCCAGCTGCTCATAGTCAACAGGAAAACGTCCATCATCGGGATGACCGATAATCGTTACATAGGGATTTTCGCAAACATTGAAATATGCCTGTGTAACTTCTTCCAAACTGCGGGAATCCTGAAAACAAGGGGGATGAATACTGGCAACGCAAACATCCATTTCTTTTAAAATCGACTCCGAAAGATCGACATTTCCTTTTGCATCCAAAATATTCAATTCCGTACCGAACAGCATCTTCTGCCCACGGATTATACGGGGAACGACCTTTAAATTGCTGAAATAAAATTCATGGCAAGTTCCAGGCATAGCGGGTGCATGCTCAGTAATCCCTAATACTTCCAGACCCAGACTTTTTGCCTGATCGGCCATTTCATAGATGGTATTATAAGCATGTCCGCTGACCAGTGTATGGCTGTGCATATCTAATACATCAATCACTGGCTGCCTCCACTAT
Source organism: uncultured Lachnospiraceae bacterium (assembly GCA_964613155.1). Lineage (GTDB taxonomy): Bacteria > Bacillota > Clostridia > Lachnospirales > Lachnospiraceae > TWA4. The sequence goes on from CAZTHP010000097.1 coordinate 8,106, forward strand.
TTCATATCTTTGATACTAAAGCTGATTCTGCCCATCTTATCTTTACCCAGGCATACAACTTTTACGCGGTCACCAAGTGTTAAAACATCTTCTACATGGTTGATGCGCTGCTTGCTGATCTTGGAGATATGAACCATACCTTCTTTACCCGGTGCAAATTCTAAGAATGCACCGAATTCTTTGATGCTGACAACAACACCTTCCAGTACCATACCTTCTTCAAAATCTGTTACGATGATCTCAATCATCTTCTTTGCTTTTTCGATCATCTCTTTATCGGTACCGCAGATAGAAACCAGACCTTCATCTGAAATGTCGATACGAACACCAGTTTCATCAATAATACGGTTAATGATCTTACCCTGTTTGCCGACTACATCACCAATCTTAGAAGGATCGATCACGATCTTATCAATCTTCGGTGCATATTGGCCAACTTCTGCTCTCGGCTCTGCGATTGCTTTAGACATAACTTCATCCATAATATAGAAACGAGCTTCTCTAGTCCGTGCGATTGCTTCCTCAATGATCGGACGAGTCAGACCATGAATCTTAATATCCATCTGAATTGCAGTGATACCTTTCTTTGTACC
>CAZTHP010000098.1:0-8638 GCA_964613155.1 uncultured Lachnospiraceae bacterium
ATCATCGATAGCTTTCTGAACATAGGATTTTCCACTTAACGTTCCCATCGTCATGCCTGCCGAAGAAATCAGCGTAAACGGTTTCGCACTTTGCACCAAAGATGCAGGTGCTGCCACATCGCAAGTAGCCGTCACTCCATTTTTCAGCATCGTTTCAATCTGTCTTGCCGTCTCCATATGCGTATGAGCATCGATAAAGCCTGGCATCAGAAAATAATCCGAATCTGTTGCTTCTGTTTCCGTAATTTGTGTAATTTTCCCATCCTCAATCACAACAGCTGCGTTTTCTACCACCTTTTTTCCATCAAAAAAAGGATACTTTAAAACCATCTGCTCGTGCTGCTTTTTGTTATCTTCCTTCTTTTCCTTTTTCACAGATACCAATTCACTGTATTTCATTACGGTACCATAATGATTGCTCATAACCAGATAATTAGCACGAACGATTACAGTATCTCCTACGTTCACCTTCCGATAATGAGCATCTGTCGGGAAGATCACCAACGCATATGTCTGCCCGTCAAGATTATCCGAAATCTCAATCGATGGTTTGTTGTGAATATCGGGACCTACCTTCTTAGCAACACCCGTCACTTCAAAACGTTTATCTACATAATGATCAAAAAAAAGAGCATCATCTGCTAAAAACTCTTCGTAAAGCGTTTTCACATCAAAAGGTGCTTCCTGGTTCAAAATCGGCATCGCAGTGGTTTCAATTTGATGTGTTTTCGCTCCAGAAGGATGCTTTGGATAAAATTTCAATTCTTCTGTATACATATAATTCCCCTTACACTTTCTTTTCAATCTCTGTTCTATCGAAAGTACTTAGTCAGCTAAAGACATACGACCATTTGTGAAAACAAAATTACGCATTCCTCTCCCACTGACCTGATCAGCCGGACATGCCGTCTCGATTCGAATGATATCCTCCTCCGTAAGGTCAATCTGCAAGGCATCCACTGCACTTCTAAGATGCTCTGGATTCGTTGTTCCGATTAAACTCTGCACCTGATCTGATTTTGCTAACGACCATGCCAAAGCAAGCTGTGATAAAGTCACACCTTTTTCATCTGCAATTTCTTTCACAGCTTGAATCAGAGGAAGATTCTTTTCCTTATGTTCCGGTCCTAACAATCCTCTGCTGAAAGAATGATTTTTTGCATGTTCCAGGACATGATCCGCAAATAAGCCATGTCCTACCGTTCCAAATGCCAGCACTTTCACACCAAGTTCTTTTGCCGTATCCAGAAGTTCCTCTTCAATACTGCGATCAATCAGCGAATATGCCATCTCAACCGTATGAATCGGATGTACTTTGCAGGCACGGCGCAAAGTTTCTGCATCGACCATCGAAAGTCCGATATGACGCACATAACCGGCTTCTACCTGCTCGGCAATCGCACCAACCACTTCTTCCACAGGAATCTCTGTATCCTGTCTAGCAGGCTGATAAAGATCTACATACTCTAAACCCAAACGATGCAGAGAATACGCAAGATGCGCTTTCACATGAAGTGGATGAATATCCAATCCGTAAATTCCACCTCCCGGTAACGGCAGCACACCAAATTTTACCGACAAAAAATAACGATCGCGTTCTATGCCTTTGAATGCTTCTCCTGTTACGATCTCACTTTCACCACCATTATAAAATTCACCTGTATTAAACAGGCTAATTCCAGCATCCAATGCCGCATGAATCGTTTGAATCGACGTTTCCTTATTTTGGAAACACATCCCCATGGTTCCAAGACCAAGTCTACTGATATCTGTCATACTCTGTCCCCTATTTTCTCTCAACCTTTTTGCCAGCTACCTTACTCCTCCGGAAATGCACACCAAAGGAAATTATACATCACTTCTTATTTCCTATTCGTATGCGTTTCAATTACTTTCGTTAATAATCCTGCTAATACTTCCACTTCCGCTTCAGACAGCCCATCCGTCATTTCCTGTTCAAGAGAATCCGCTAATGCAATAAATTCGCTCTTTTTATTCTCTGCATATTCCGTCAATGCCAGAAACTTACTGCGTTTATCCTTTGGATTTTCAACCCGTTTGACCAGACCATTCTTTTCCAATTTGTGAATCAGTCCGGTGACAGTTGGATTTGTCATCGAAAACGCCGCCTCAATATCTGCTTGTCTGACAGAACAAGCCGGCGCTTTATATAACGTCATCAGGATTCGAAACTGACTGTTTGTCAGCTGATACGGTACCAGCAGCTGATTGACATATTTATCAAAAATCAATGCACTTTTTTTAATCAACACAGAAACTTTTCCATTTTCCACAAGAGCACCCCTTTTCAGAAAGATAGCTTCCTATGTATTGTAACATAAGACTATAGTCACTTCAATAGGAGAAAACTAATCCTTTTTCTTTTATTTTCTCTAAAAACACAATTCATACCCACCTAAGAGGCAGCAGTTTTTATTGGTGAAAGCCGATCACTTTCTTGTCACAATATCAACATCATTTCCCCAAATATTTTTCCAACAACACCAACTGAATACCCAAAATTCCATTGAAATCTGTCGGAACAATCCCCACTTCTGTATATCCATGCTTTTTGTACATCGCACGCGCTGCTGTATTCTTTACATTCGTATCAAGCCGAAGTTCCGTACATCCATGTTCGAATGCATAATTCTCATAAAATCTCAGAAATTCTCTGCCATATCCTTTGCCTGTACTTCCTGGAGAAATGACAAGTGTATGCAGTACACATACCTGATCGTCGGAAATGTGATAATTCCAGTTCCCCTGCCGATAGACATCTACTTGAACGTTGTTTATGATAGCCGTTCCATATACTTTCCCCGCATGTTCCATCACAAACAAATCTTCCCGCTCTAATGCCATCTCCGCTGTCGCCCGAACTGGATAAATTCCTCTGACCCATCCAATCTGCTGTCGATTTTCTTCCTCAGCTGTATGAACCTCCTCATATAATCGTTCCACTGCGTCCAGATCATTCACCGTCGCTTTTCTGATCATCATCCCACTCCCCACTACCATCACTTTCTCTTTTTATCTTTTCTTGCGATATCTGGCTTCAATTCCTACTACATACACGATCATAGCCGCAATACTAAGAAACAGCGCACCTAATATCGATAGGATTACCCATCCTGAATCCTCCCCCTTTAACAGAGGCAAGCCAATTCCGATAAATAAAATGCCATATACACACCATAAGATGCCCAAAGCACGATTATAACCTCTTATATCTTCGATGCCCTCTACCTCAGCATTCGCCCAAAACCCGAACGGCTTTGCCTTCTTGCAGCTCAGATCATAAATTCCGATTACAACAAAAAACACACCGATTACTGCCCAAATAAAAAATGTTATCAATCGTTCTTCCATACAACCTCCTAATTCCTCAAGTATCCTGTCAATTCTGATCTACGCTCTGCAAAACAGAACATATATTCTGTTTTCATCTTATCATATCCCACACTACATTACAATAGCTTCCAGTATAATTTATAGAATTTTAAGAAAAAAGCAGATCATGCACTTGGAACACTGTTACCGGTTCGCTTTGCATGACCTGCCTAATTTTCCCTTTATTTCACAATTATTTCGGATTCATCTCATAAATGATCCATTTATTCAAACTTTTAACGGTTTTCTTCCTTTTTCATATCTTTCATATCAGCTAAAGGATTATAGATTGCAAAAATAACTGCTCCCACTACAAATACAACAGTACCGATATAGAGGAGTGTTTTCAGTCCATTTCCAATAGTAGAATCCACCATTGCCTGAATCGGACTGCAAAGAAACATACCAAGATTAAAACAAGCCATAATCAAAGAGGAAGCCATAGCAACCGCTGATTTGGAAACCGATGCTCCCGTTACCATCATTGCACCAGCCTGTGTGGTCGAAAAACCTGCACCACCTAAAAAAATGGTAACACAAAGCAGTGGAATATTATTTGCAAGTGCAGATCCAATCAGACCGACAGCTGCAACAATTAAAAAGCAGGAAAAACAATATTTTCCAAGTATTTTGGAAAGTCTCGGATAGACAAGTCCTCCTACCATACAACCAATTGAGAAACAAACTGCTACGACACCTGCTACCGTCGCAGAAGGATTGATCGCTGTGCTTAAGAAAGAGCATCCAATTAAAAGTGGAGCCACAAACAAGCCAATCAATGCCATCATAATACACATTACAAACACAACTGGAGGATATGAACACTTCTCATTCTTCTCTCCGGCTGTTTTTTCCGATCCTGTGTGATTCGGAATATCCGGACAACATACAAGAAGAATTACAAACGGAATCACTAACAGCAATGTATTTAAAAATACATAGTTCCATTTAATATCTGCTAAAGGTCCACCAATAAACTGGAGAATACAGTTTGTACCATATCCTACAAACATACCAAGACCAAGTGCAGAAGCCTGTTTTTCTTTTGGAAGCGTCAGATTAGCAAATGTATTCTGTAAACTCATCATACCGCCAAAACCAATACCATAGATTGCTCGAAAAACAAGTAATACGGCATAATTTGTCACTACAAACGGAACCAATCCCCCTACAAGTACACATACACCTGCAAAAAGTGCAATGGTCTTATATTTTACTTTTTTCCCTGCAATCATACCCACTACAAGTCCAAAAATCACACTCGCAATAGCAGATACTGATGATACATACATCGTTGTTGCTTCTGAAAGCCCAAAATGCTCACCGATCGCAGCAATAGCTGCATCAATTGAACCAGCAATCTGCCCCATTGAAAAGATTGCCATTACAGTCAGAAATGCAAAGATATCATTTCTTTTGCTTATCTTTGAATTTGTTACACTCATTTACTTTTACCTCTTTCTAAATTGTGATTACTCCTCTTTGTTGACAAAATATTTTCTATATGATAAATTCAAAAAAGAGACATTCATCGCTTTTTATCGTACTTCAAGTTCAAGCACCTGTCAACCGATCGCACTAAAACTGCAACAAAGAGGAGGGAATTGTCGCTTTATGAGAAGAAAATCCATTACTACAGAAATGATGAAATCCTATATTTCCGATGCGCTCTTAATCCTTATGACCAAAAAAGAGTACGCCGACATTACTGTAGGCGAAATCGTGGAAAAAGCTGGCGTAAATCGTTCAACCTATTATCGGCATTTTCAAAAAAAAGACGATGTCATTCGATATTTTCTGGATCGAATTTCAAAAGATATTTTAGAATGGGACAAAACAATCGAAAGTAATTTTGAAGAACACCTGATCAATGTATATCGATATTATTTCAAATATAAAAAACAAATGATGACGATCTATAAAAATGGTCTTTCCATTTTATTTCTTGATATCTTAAAAAAATACCTGGGAGCAGAAACTCATAACTATGAACAAACATCCATACAATACGATATCGCATTTCATATAGGCGGTACATTCAATCACTTTATGCTCTGGTTTTCAAGAGATATGGTCGATTCCCCAGAGGAAATGGCTGCATATACACTTGCAGTATTACCCGATCATCTGATCGACCATATATGGAATGTTCATCCGTGAACTACATCGTCAATTGCATTACCGAACATCTGATTACGAAGCATAGCTCCCCCGTTTTTTTCGATTCCTTGATTGCTGCAAGCATCGTTTTCAGCAAAATCCTTTCAATATAGATTCAAAAAAGGCAGGGAATGCACTTGGAACACTGTTACCGGTTCGCTTTGCATGACCTGCCTTTTTCTCTTTTTCTGTACCATCTCATTTTGCTCGTGCAGCATTTTGAATAGAAATCCTCTAACCTACTTGTCACAATTTTTTTCGCAGATAAATCACATCATCCATCGGATTGTTATAATAAGGATCGCATTCTGTAAATCCATATTTCCTATACAGATGAACTGCTGCTTTCATAGGGGTGAGCGTGTCCAGCACCATTTCACTATAACCTGCTGCTTTTGCCCGCTCCATGATTTCTTTTACCAAAAAATCACCGAAGTGCTTTCCTCTTGCATCCGGCTTTACATATAAACGTTTCATTTCACATCTGCTAGCAGAGTGCCTGTGATATGCAACAAGCCCCAAAACCGCATCACCGTCAATCGCGACCAATATCTCCCCCTGCGGTGCGGTATATTTTTTCGCCGGATCACGAAGTTCCTCCTCTATATGCTGAAAGGATAAATCTCTATTTAACTGATTCGTATACTCTACAATCAATTCTTTAACCTGCAACATGTATTCTTTCCCATCCACAATTTTCAAAACAACACCACTCCAAATTCTAATTTCACTTCTATTTATTACCTGACGCTTCCCAAAACGCCTATTTTAGCGGAAATATTTCCTGGTAAACTGTATTTTTTCACATTCCAGTTTTCCACAAACGCTTAATTAGCGATATTCACTAGGAGCTCTTTGCTATAAAATAAATCCATGGTACTGTGAACCACTTCTTTTGGCCGACTGATTTTCTGATAGCCATTTCTTTCATATAACCGAACCGCTTCTTGAAGATTAGAATGCGTTTCCAAATACAATCTCTGTATTCCCTGCTCTTTTGCATAGGTTTCGATTTTTTCTAATAAGCGTTGACCAATACCTTGCCGCTTACATTGATCTGATACATATAATTTTTGGATTTCTCCGCAGCTGTGAAACCCTGCAAACCGTTCCATTCCGATTCCGCCAACTACTTCACCAGCTTCTGTTTCCGCAATAAAATAGACCCGTTCGTGCGATTTTTCCGCATAATATTGGCTCAAATGATCCAATTCCGGATCGTAATAAGCGGTTCCAGGAATATCCAGATGATATGTTTTCAGGTTTTCTCGAACGATTTTTGCAATCGCCTCATCATCCCTCTGTTCTATAGATCGTATTGTAACTTGTTTCATTATGTTCTCCTGTTTTTTTAAAAATATAATGCATAGGTTATCAGGTCTTTCACACTGTTTTGGTCGTCAAACGCAATCTCATCGTCACCACCAAAAGTATACTTTCTTAGCATCTAAACACCTCCTCTTAATCAATATATTGTCAAGTTAGCAACTACTACTTCGTATTTCCTAAGTCAAATCAAACAGTGCATCCCCATAATCCTTCACATAGTATTTGATGTTTTTTCTCCCACGCTGCATAATCGTATGTCCTTCGCCTTCCAATTTTTCTTTCTGCGCTTCTATACCACCTGGATATTTTGCGTTTAGCTCTCCATTCGCTTTCAGTGTTCTCCAATAAGGTGTTTCGTCCTCAGATCGCTGATAACTCGCCCACGCTGCAATCGATACGAAAATCCCCGCAGTAATCGGTTCTGTAAAATCTGCTCCGCTTTGCCTTGCGAAATATTCACGAATTTTTCCGACGGTGAGCACCTTGCCATAGGGAACACGCTTCATAATGGCATCATAATCTATCGGCGGTGCAAAATACATTCTGCTTCCACCATATTTTTCTATGCTCTTTTCATCTGTAATCGTCTGAAACTTTGGCATATCTTTGCTATCGTGGAGCATGGCATTGAAATCTTTTTTATTCTCATTTGACATCGCAGACACCTCCCTAATAAATCAAGTCTCCTATAACTTAATTGTTCCATCCGGTATCGAAACCGTCATCCCAACACCTGTCTCCACAACAGACAATTGTTGCATCAACTTTGCTCTTGCCAATAGCGAAACACAGTGACAGGGATATACATGCTTAACATCACAACTACATAAATATTCAATTGTTTTTTCCAGCTGTTCGTCATTCTCAAACAAATGAAATCCCCCTAAAATACCAAGAACTCTGTTTTCCTCGCAAACTATTTTTGCATATTCCACAATGTTACAAATCCCACTATGAGAACAGCCCGTAATAATAAAGATACCCTTGTCACTTTTATATACAAGTGCCGTATCATCCTTTACATAATCATCCACCCATTCCCCATTTACCAGGACTTTTCCAATTGGTTTCTGATTTTCAAAATCAGTTATTCTGGGAATTTCCCCTAAAAAGAGCAGATTCTCCGTTATATTGTAAATTGTCTTACTCGGACAATATTTTATTCTATGTTGTATTTCATCACTTGAATAAGGCGCGCCAATAGATTCATCCTCATCATATTTCGGTAAAAAACAATCCGGATGTGCAATCAACTTCACATCCGCAATCCCCATTTCCTCTAACAAAAATCGCAAACCGTTTGAATGGTCATTATGTCCGTGTGAAAGTACTACATGGGTTAAGTGTTTTAAGTGAATTCCCATTTTTTCCGCATTCCGCAATACAATATCAGAATATCCTGTATCAAATAGTACACGCTTATCTTCCGTTTCAATGTAGTAGCTTACTGCCGGTTCTCCATAATAATATTTATCTATATAGGTATTGTTATCAACCAGTATCGTCAGTTTCATATCCTGCAGCACTGTATCTATCATTTTGCTACCCTATCCTTTTTGTCATTAATTTTGCAAGCTGTGGATGCAGATAAGTTCGGCATAACCTGGCATATCACTTTCTCTAGCAGCATCCCACCATGCGATACAATAAGGGCTTCCACCTTCAGCAAATATCCATTTCCGATATTTTATAACTTACCTGCCTGTGAACTACCCATTGTCTAAAGCCAATGGGCTTCCTGCTTCATAAACCTCGT
>CAZTHP010000099.1:0-8440 GCA_964613155.1 uncultured Lachnospiraceae bacterium
ACGAGGTTTATGAAGCAGGAAGCCCATTGGCTTTAGACAATGGGTAGTTCACATTGGAAAAAGATAACGATTTTTGCAGGCTCCTATGGTATAATGGGCATTGGCGAATCCTTGCTGCATGAAAGAGATGCAGCGGATTCCATGTAAACACGTATTCAATGCTAATAGAAGATTCGGCATAAGTGGTGGATTTGATGCAAGTAGTGAATTCAATGCAAGCGGTGAATTTAACGTAAGTGGCAAATTTCAATCGTTTGGGAAGAAGATTCGTTGCGAAAAAGCTAAGATTGATATCATAATGTCTGAAAATCAAGGAGGTTGTAAATATGGCAAATTATACGATTTATTTTAGTCCGACAGGAGGAACCAAAAAAGTAGCAGATGCTTTGGTTGCACATTTAAAGGGAGTATATCAGGAGATTGACCTTTGCAAAGAAGGCGCACATGCAGCGTTTCAGAAGGAAGATGTCTGTCTCGTATCCGTTCCTTCTTATGGCGGTCGTGTTCCTGCAATTGCGATCGAAAGACTTCAAATGCTTTCCGGAAATGGTGCAAAGGCTATTTTGAACTGTGTCTATGGAAATCGCGAATGGGAGGATACCTTGACGGAATTGCAGGATACTTTAGAAGGACAGGGATTTTGCTGTGTTGCAGCGGTTGCAGCAGTAGCAGAGCATTCGATTTTCCGTCAATTTGCGGCAGGCCGCCCGGATTTGGACGATCAGAAACAGCTTGCAGCATTTGCTGAGCAGATTCAGAACGTATTAGATAAGGCAGCATTTGGTAAATTAGAACTTGCCGGCAGTCATGGTACCTATAAGGAATACCATGGTGTACCGCTTCAGCCTGTGGCATCGGCGGATTGTACGGGATGTGGTCACTGTGCCGCAGAATGTCCGGTTCAGGCAATCAGCTCAGAAGATCCGCATGTGACGAATCCGGAAACATGTATTAGTTGTATGCGCTGTATTGCAGTCTGTCCGAAGCAGGCACGTGGTTGCGATGCTGCTTTTCTGAATGGAATGGCAGAAAAAATGGCACCTGTTTTAAGCGGTCACAAAGAAAATCATCTGTTTTTATCGTAAAACACGCAGGGGATGCACAACGATTACTGTATCTTCCATTGTCTTATTAAGAATGGAATGAGCCTTATTTTTTGCTAAAGTAGTAAAAAATAAGGCTTTTTGTGCTTTGCTCTTTGAGAATGCTGGAACAGACAGAATAGATTATGCAAAATAAGGAGGTATCCAAAATAAATGAGAAGAATCAGGGGAAAACAGTATCAGATTTTGCTTGTAATTTTGTGTATGTGCAGTGTGCTGCTTTGTGCCTGTCAAAATTTTGGTACTGCTGCTTGGAACCAGAAATCTGAAACAATTTCTGAACATGGTTCGGAATCTTTGAGGTTAGAAGACGGTGACGATGCTGGTAGAGAAACCAGTGTAAATTCTCGTGCAGACAGCAGCACAGATTCTCGTGCAGAAACGAGTGCAAATTCGATTGCAGAGGGGCGTACAGAAGACAGTGAATCCTCTGGCAGCGACGAGTTTGGAAGCTCTAGTACAGAAAATGGAAAAGAGGAAGAAACTACGGACTGGGAGAAGGAACAGAAAATACGTGCCTGGATGGATACACTTACGTGGGAGCAGAAAATCGGACAGCTGTTTGTGGTGCGCCCAGATGCTTTAGAAATCGAAACGGAAACGTCAGAATCGGAGAAACAAACAACCGGTGCAGAGGGTGCAGTACAGGTAACCAAAACGATGAAAGCGATGCTACAGAAATATCCGGTAGGCGGGATTTGTCAATTTCGGGAAAATATCGTGGATCCAGAGCAATTGAAGCAGTTTAATGAAGATTTACAGCAAGCAAGTGCAATTCCGTTGTTTTTGGCAGTGGATGAAGAAGGGGGAAGTGTAGCGCGTCTTGCCAATCACAAAGCATTTGATCTGCCGAAGTATGAAAGTGCGGCGGCAGTCGGAGCATCTGGAAATCGACAGGATGCGAACGAGATGGGGAGGACTATCGGAACATATCTTGTGGAATATGGCTTTAATCTGGATTTTGCACCCGATGCAGATGTCAATACCAATCCCAATAATCCGGTCATTGGCTCGCGGGCATTTTCTTCGGATGCCAAAATCGCAGCGGATATGGCAGCAGCGGCAGCAGAAGGCTTTCGAAAAGCTGGGATTTTACCGACTTTCAAACATTTTCCAGGACACGGCGATACCGCAGAAGACAGTCATACTGCCTTAGCAGTCACGCAAAAAACAAAAGAGGAGCTGCAGTCGTGTGAATTGCTGCCATTTACCTCTGATACAGGCATGCATGCGGTGATGGTGGGGCATATTGCAGTACCCAATGTAACAGGAGATAGGACACCTGCTTCCCTTTCCGCAGAACTGATCGCGCTGCTTCCAGATGCCAAAGAAACGCTGCTAATTACGGATTCACTGGAAATGCAGGCGATTACAGAAACTTATTCATCGGGAGAAGCAGCAGTTCTTGCGTTAGAAGCAGGATGTGACTTACTGCTGATGCCCGTTGACCTGCCAGAAGCGTACGATGCTGTTTGGAAAGCTGTACAGGACGGGCGGATTTCAAAAGAACGTATCGAAGAAAGTCTGGTGAAAATTTTCCGTTATAAACAGGAATTTGCGGGACTGCAGCTTACGGAATCGTAAAAATAGCTGTTGTAAAAACAGAAAATTTGCAGGATTGCAGTTTACGGAACCGTAAAAATACTTGTTGTAAAATCAGAGAATTTGCAGGGTCGCAGTTTACGGAATCGTAAAGATAGCTGTTGTAAAAACAGAGAATTTGCAGGGTCGCAGTTTACAGAATCGTAAAGATAGCTGTTGTAAAAACAGAAAATTTATAAGACTGCAGTTTACAGAATCATAAAAATATCTGTTGTAAAATCAGAGAATGTGCAGGTTTTGAAAAATTTTACTTTGCGCAGAAGCCGAAATATGGTACAGTATATAAGAATGCATATTGATTATATGGAGGTAGAAATATGGCAAGAAAAGTTGGTACTGTTTCAAGAGGAATTCGCTGTCCGATTATTCGGGAGGGTGATGATCTTGTAAAAATCGCAGTAGAAAGTGTACTGGAAGCAGCAGAAAGCGAAGGATTTGAGCTGAGAGATCGAGATGTGATCGGAATCACAGAATCCATCGTAGCGCGTGCACAAGGAAATTATGCTTCCGTTCAGGATATTGCAGCAGATGTAAAAGCGAAGTTAGGCGGAGAAACGGTCGGCGTAATCTTCCCGATCTTATCCAGAAATCGTTTTGCAATCAACTTAAAGGGAATCGCGATGGGATGTAAGAAAGTCGTGCTGATGTTAAGTTATCCAAGCGATGAGGTAGGAAATGCTCTGCTGACATATGATCAGCTGGATGAAGCAGGAATCAATCCGTACTCAGATGTTTTAACACTGGAACGATATCGTGAATTATTTGGTGAGAATAAGCATGAATTTACAGGTGTAGATTATGTGGCATATTATTCCGATATCATTCAGGAAGCTGGTGCAGAAGTAGAAATCGTATTTGCAAATCAGGCAAAGACAATCTTAGATTATGCAGATCATATCATTACCTGTGATATTCATACAAGAGCTCGTACAAAGCGGATTTTAAAAGCAGCAGGTGCAAAAGTAGTCTGCGGTCTGGATGATATTTTAACGGCTTCCATCAATGGAAGTGGTTATAATAGCCGTTATGGTCTGTTGGGATCGAATAAATCAACAGAAGATAAGATTAAGCTGTTCCCGGAAGAATGCCGTGAACTGGTATTGGAAGTACAGGCAGAGCTTTTGAAAAGAACCGGCAAATGCGTAGAAGTCATGGTATATGGTGACGGTGCGTTCAAAGATCCGCAGGGTAAAATCTGGGAATTAGCAGATCCGGTTGTTTCTCCGGCATTCACAGATGGTCTGATCGGTACACCGAATGAATTGAAGTTAAAATATCTTGCAGATAATGATTTTGCAAATTTAAGCGGTGCTGAGTTAAAGGAAGCGATTTCTAACAGTATTCGTGCAAAGAAAGACAATCTGGTTGGTAATATGGCATCTCAGGGAACGACTCCCAGACAGCTGACAGATCTGATCGGTTCTTTATGTGACCTGACTTCTGGTTCTGGTGATAAAGGAACTCCGATCATCCTGATCCAAGGTTATTTTGATAACTTTACAACTGAGTAAGGAATTGTTTTTGAAAAATAGAGATAGAGAGGATAGAGAATGACCGTTGCAATGATTGGCGTGGCAGGTGTGATCCTGCTTTGTGTACTTGCGGAAAAATTTTCGGATAAGATGGGAATGCCTGCGCTGATTTTGTTTATGTTTATTGGCATGTTGTTTGGCTGCGATGGAATTTTCAAGATTTCTTTTTCGAATTTCAATGAAGCAGAGATGATCTGTTCGATTGCATTGATCTTTATTATGTTTTACGGTGGCTTCAATACCAAGTGGAAAGCGGCGAAAGCAGTAGCTGGTAAGGCAGTTGCGCTGTCAACACTTGGAGTCTTGATCACGGCAGGGATTACCGCGTTGCTGTGTCATCTGCTGTTACATATGTCCGTTGCGGACAGCTTTTTGATCGGTGCAGTGCTTTCTTCGACAGATGCAGCCAGCGTTTTCTCCATCTTACGAAAAAAGAAGCTGAACTTAAAAGACGGTGCAGCCTCTATTTTGGAAGTAGAAAGCGGCAGCAACGATCCGGTATCCTATATGCTGACGATTATCGCCGTTGGAATTGTAAATGGAGATCAGTCCGGCAATATTTTCTTGATGATCGTAATGCAGATGGTATTTGGCGTATTAGTGGGATTAGTCCTCGCGCAGATTTCCATTTATATTATGTGCAAGACTCGTCTGGTGTCGGAAGGATTGGATACGATTTTTATGATCGCAATGGTGATGCTGTGTTATGGCGGAACAAATTTTGTAGGAGGAAATGCATATTTAAGCGTGTATTTGTTTGGTATCGTGACAGGAAACTGGCGTATTAAGAACAAACAGACGATCATTTCCTTTTTCGATGGAGTTACCAGCCTGGCACAGATTTTGATCTTTTTCTTAATCGGTTTGCTGAGTATTCCGCATGAAATGCCTTCGATTATTCCGACCGCATTTGCAGTGGTTCTGTTTTTAACATTGGCAGCCAGACCAATCGCGGTTTTCTTGCTGATGAAACCATTTGGATGCAGTACGCGGCAATGTGGACTGCTCGCCTGGGCCGGGCTGCGTGGTGCAGCTTCTTCGGTATTTTCCATTATGGCAGTAGCGGCAGGTGTCCATATGCAGCAGGATCTGTTTCATATTGTCTTTACCGTTTCGTTGTTTTCTGTAGCCATTCAGGGAACTTTACTGCCGGCAGTTGCGAAGAAGCTGGATATGGTAGACGATGATGCCGATGTACAGAAGACCTTCAATGATTATCAGGATGAAGTGGCATTCCAGCTGATGCGGATGCATATTCCAAAAGGGCATCATTGGGAAAATCACAAGATTCGAGAAGTCAGTATGCCGACGGGTTCTCTGGCTTTGATGATCAAACGAGACAAACAGACGATCATCACCAGAGGCGATACGGTGATTCAGGCAGGAGACGATATCATCCTCAGTGTACCGCCCTATAATCCGGGCAAAAAAGATATGCTGCAGGAACGTTATATTGCGAAATCCGATCATTGGTGCAATAAACCCATCAGTGAACTGATGCTGCCGGGAAATATGCTGATCGCGATGGTGATTCGGGATTCCAGTCCGATTATACCGGATGGAAGAACGATAATCCGGGAAAATGATGTCGTTGTACTGTGTGAAGAATGATTTTGCTATCAGGCTGTACAGTACGATCTGAAAAGAGGTAAATGAGGCTTTTCTCACAAACCATTCGCCCCCTTTAGGGTATTGCATAGTACAATTTAAAATAAGACGAAGGAAGCTGCTGCAAAATCGATACGAACGGATCGATGGAGCAGCAGTTTCTTTATTTACGCAAGCAGCTCCTCAAATGCTGTGCTTGCACAAGCATTTGAGGAGCGCCGCGATAACTTGAGAAACTCGCAGCGCGTGTTTCTCATAGTTATGTGATTACATTATGTGTGCCCTACAGCACACGTGCTTTTGAAAAGAAAAGCCATTAAAAGAAAAAATGATTGAAATTGAAATAATGGCAAACAGATTAAAAATGAATGATAATCGGTTCTGATTCAAAGGAACAAAGGGAAGCCGTTGCATCTTTCAAATATAACACTTCGGTATTATCATCCTGTGCGGAGTACGTTGCCTGAAGGGAAGGATACTGGTCTAACATATGCTGTTTTGCTTCGACACGATCATCCCGTACAACAGAAGCTTCGATTCGGATCCATTCTCCACCGTTCATTGCACAAATCTCTACTTTAGGATTAGCCTGCATCTGCTTGGAAACGGGTTTTACTTTTCCAGTCTGGATGTAGAGTTTTCCCTCAAATAAATCAATTGTACCAAAAGGACGAATGCGAGGCTGATCGCCATCCATCGTAGCCAGGTAATAAACATTTGCTTTTTTTAAGAAATCATAGACTCTTTGCATAAAAAATCCTCCATTTATTTGCGTTTTTTTGTAATTGTAAGAATTATAACAAAAAAATGGGCAGAGGTAAAGAAAAAGTTGAAAGTGAAAGTGCAGAAAAAATAGAAGTTTTCTGACAAAAGGATTGACCGTTCTCGATGATTTCTGTATAATAAAAGAAATAATGTTGCAATTATGCGACAATATGACCGTTATTTACAGCATTTTTTAGAAGGATAAAGGGGAATCCGTGGTTCTTCTCTTGCTCATGTAGTTGACGAAAAGGAATGGAGAAACGGATTGATCGTACTGGCAGTAGGAGCGGTACGAGTAAGAGAAATGGGGACGAAATACATGAGAACACGATTATGTTATGGAATAAGCCTTTTTCTGCTTTCTCTGTTATTAACAGGGTGTGCAGGTGGTAAAACTTTATCAGATGATATGCAGACAGAATTGCTGCAGAAGACGGGAAAGGATGTTGTGAGCGGATTTCATGCAGGTTTGGAAGATACAAGTTCGTATTTTTGTGTGCAGGATGATGGATTTTTGTTTGCAAAGGATTCGTGCCTGCAATATTATGATTTGCAAGCAGAGGAATCGTTTGTCTTGTGCAGTGATGTAAATTGTAAGCATAACGATTCTGCATGTGCAGCTTGGTATGATTATACGGAAGAAATTTATGGAGCAGCTTTTTACAGCGGAAAGGTATTTTATTTTCAGGAAAATCCCGAACGAAATACGATCGATCTGATGGAAAATGATCTTTCCGGTACTTCGAAAAAGACGTTGTATTCCTTAAAAAAAGGAGAGTACGGTGTTGACGATGTATTATTAACTTCGCTCAACGACGTTTACTATGCCAATCATACGGTTTATTTTCTTGCGTCGTATGTTTATGTAGTGGATACAAAAGAATCCTTTGAGATTGATTTTGAAGTTCCGCAAGCAATTTCTTTAGAAAACTCCAATTTGATCGAATTGCAGTCGATTCCGGATCCAGAAGAACTTATGACAAGGTCGCTGACGTATCATTTGGATTGTATCAGTGATACGAAACTGATTTACTTTTCTGAGCAATATCAATCGAAAAAAATCGCAAAAGAATGGTTTGATGCGCAGTATTCGGGTGGCACCTTTGAAGGCAAGTCCTATCAATCAGATTGTCCGTATGAAGAATACTGGCTGGATCGTTCGGCAGAGGAATCGGAGAAAGAGAATGTCTACTATGTATATGATATGCTTTCTGGCAAGACACAGGAGATAGCAGCAGTCGATGCGATTACGCTTGAAGCAGAGGATGGATCCGTTCTTGGATGGATGGGTGGATTGAAATTTTATGACCAGTATCAGGATGCGCAGTTTTTATGTATGCGCCGCAACAAAGAAATGGTGAATCGTCAAAATTTTACCAATTTTGAAAGCGATTGTTTTCTTTGGAATTTCGATACGAATCAGGAAACTCCTTTGTCTTTGGGAGAAATCGGTGGAATCGTAGGATGCGAATCCTTTTTAAATGGTAGAGTATTGGATGAAAATCGTTTCCGCTATGTGGTATATGCAGAGGATGGTGAGACGTTGGAGCTGTATGCGTATGATTTGGAAGCACATACAAGCGAAAAGGTGTTGGAGGATCAAAAAAATATCACGTTTCGAATTGTAGATACAGCCGATGCCTATTTTATTGGAAAGATTTATGAGGTATCTTCCTGGAATACTTCTTTTAAATTATATCAGATTCAAAAAGAAGATTATTATGCTGGAAAATTAGATGCTAAACAGAGGATTACCTATTAAATTTTATTTTGAAGTATTTTGTTAAATGGAAATTGGAAAGCAGCTGTTTGGTAAAATATGTGGGAGCA
>CAZTHP010000100.1:0-8386 GCA_964613155.1 uncultured Lachnospiraceae bacterium
GTCGAGCAATGTTCTTCTGGATCTTCCGGGTATCCACAACAGAGGTTTCTTTTTTACGGGCAAAATTGTAGATCAGCGAGGGAGTAACAGTGATTTCTTTCAGATAGCGGAGAACTGCCTTGTCAACCTTTTCTACGGAGATCTGCTTGTTGCTGCACGCATCGACTCCACGGCGTTTTCGTTTTTGACAGTAGTATGCTGCATAAATCTGGCCATTGTTCCGTTTCCGGTGAATGATCTGCATCTTCCATCCGCAGCAGCAGTAGACCAGACCTTTGGTAAGGGGAGTAGGGTGTTTCGTGGTTTTGTCAATCTTATTGCTGGCAAAATGTTCCTGAACTGCCAGCCATTTTTCAGCAGAAAGGAAAGGTTTATGGTGCCCTAGGGCGATGATCCACTTATCGGGTGGATTGTTCTTGGATTTTTTATCCTTCTGAATGGTCCTGCCGTAAATCATGACACCTCTGGTACCATCCCAGGCTTCTAAATCATCGACCATAATGCAGCCTTTTTTTAGGAAGTACTGATAAACCTCTTTGGTAGCAGCAACACCATAGGGAGCGGACAACATGCGATAAATCAGACTGGAGCTGAAGAAGCCACCATTTCTGCTGCGGATATTATGCGTTTTGAAATAAGACTCCAGGCTCAGAGCAGACATGTTCTTTTGCAGGTAGAGATCGAAAAGCCAGTTCATGTACTCAGCGCCCTCCGGATCCAGTTCCAGGATCATGTGTTTGCGGCCATTGCTTTCCGCCTGCTTAACGGTGTAACCGCAGGGTGGTTTTCCTCCCAACCATAATCCTTTTCTGGCCAGACCAATCATGTTATCGGTAACACGTTCAGCAATGTTTTCCCGTTCCAGATTAGCAAATACAACGGTGGTGTACATCATAGCACGTCCCATAGGAGTATCCGTGTTAATATTTTCTTTGATGGAGATGAAGTCCACTTTATACTCTTCCAGGATTGCGTAGATATTGGAAAAGTCTTTTACGTTACGACTGATCCGGTCCAGTTGGTAGACGATCAGCGCATCAATACGTCTGCGTCGGATATCGTTGAGCAGTCGCTGAAGATCTGGACGGTTGGCATTGGCTCCGGTGTAGTCTTCGTCAGAGTATTTGGCGAAGGAATCGATCTGGCCGGGATATTGGGCTTCTGTATAGTTCCGGCAGAGGCGGAACTGGTTCTCGATCGAATCGGAGTTATCTTTGTAGACGGACTTGCGGCCGTACCAAGCAAATCTCATAAAAGTCTCCTTTCTGGTTAGATTGCGAATAAAAAAGTGTACGTTTGATCTTTTAACAGTATATGTTTATAGTATACTTAACAAGACAGCTGACAGGTAGATATAAGCTATCCGTCCCGACGAATTATTAACTTTAGTGAGCCGGTAAATGTCCATGTATTGACATAAGAACAGATGTTTGCTATTATATTAAACAAACACATGTTCATGCGCGTGTGCCCTACACTAGAAGGCAGGAGGCGTACATATGGAATACAGGACACTTATCGTTGAAATGCTGGATAAAGCAACGAATCAGCAGCTACGAAGATTGTATTATTTTATCCGTGCATTTCTTGATAGGTAAATATTGGGGCGGTCGATAAATTATTCATCGGCCGCTTTTTCTGGGTTTTCTACCAATTCGGTTACCATTTTGGCCAGTAACTCCCATTCGTTTTCCGATAGTCTGGAAAGCATCCGGACAAAACGTTTCCGGAAGTCATCCGGTTTGGCCGCGAGGATCGTTCCAGCCCACTGCATCAGCTCATCTTCTAAATCCATCTCAGCAAATATTTCGCCTTCACCAGTGCGCAGCCAGGTTTCATTGACATTGAATTCACGACAGATAGAAAGAATGACGGCGTTTGTAGGAGTTCTCAATCCGGTTTCATAATTAGTTATCGTATTTCCTTTTACGCCAATTATTTTTCCGAATTCAACTTGGGTTTTTTGTGTTCTTTTCGGATCATTTTAATACGCTCTTTGATACCCATATTTTTTTACCCCCTAAACAATATAACCAAGCCAACAACAATGCACGTAAAAAGAATTAAGGAAAGCAGTAATTTAGATGCTTCCTTGAAAAGACAGATATATTTTTTTATGTCCATCAAATCACCTCCAAATACATATTAACAAAAAACTCATATTGTCAATATTTTTAGACGAAAAGACTTGACGAATAACTCTCTCCACGATATTGCAAACTCACAAAATCAAATAAAGGAGAAAAACAAATGAGTAAGAAAAAGAAGCACAAAAAAAGTGATAAGAATGATGGCAAGCTTAAAACTATCATTCTTATCACCGCGATACTCAGCTTGTTAGAGAAGCTGGTAGAGCTGATTCAGAGTATTCTGAATCTCTTAAAATAGGGGGTAAATCCCTCACAAAAATCCTAAGGGAGAGAAATCTCCCTTAGGTATAAGAATAGCTTCAATCTTGCTTATTGTCAATAGAAAAATGAAAGGAGAGTTTTTCATGGAATTGTTAAGCATCATTTTGGATATTGGAATCATTGCTGCGGATGTAGCGATTATTGTTTTGGTTTTAAAAGGAAAGAGGTGATTTTATGACGGATGCACAGAAAAAGGCGTTGAAAACATTGGAAGCGGTCATTCCCAAATGTGATGACAAGCAGGCTGACATTATTTTACGCCGGGGAGAGGCTATTGCGTATTTTTTGGATAATCAGAAGAAAACGCAGCAGACAATGCAATGATGAGAAGAACATGGAAGGAGAAAAGGAAAGCAAAATATAGAGTGAAACTGATTAGGGACAAAGCGCTTATGAATAGATTGTAGAAAGGGAAAAAGGAGTTTTTGATGGCAAAGAAAAAAACCAAACCATTGCGTATCATCGTATCATATTATCCGGGGTATCAGGAGCGCGTTTTAAGAGGTTTGCAATATGGATATGAGCAATATCTGGAACATGAAAGAGAGCGGTTGGAAGGTCCGATGATGCCGCCATATCATTCATCTGGCATAAATAAGCGAGGGAGTATGAGAGCGATTCGTATAAAACTTAACAGTGGGGAGCCGGATCAGCCGCTTCATCTTACACAGATGGTTGAAATCTGCCAGGATGATATCACAGTATCAGAAACAATGGAATGGATCTGGGAGATGATAGGGAACCGCGATTCGGAGTTTTACCGATCTGAATTTCTGAAAAAGGTTGGAATGCCGGAGTCCTGGGTGATTATCGCAGCAGCGAAAACTGAAAACCTGAAACTTAACGAAGTAGCAACTTATCTGGCAGGTGGAAAAAAGATTTATGGTGATGCATTATTCATCAATTTCTATGAAAACGAAGATGGAGATAGGTTTGAAGCAATCACCTCAAAACAGTCTTCGGAATTAATACCGGAGTTTGTAAAATATTGTATTCTTGCTGATCAAGGGAATTTATTATTGGAAAATGGAAAATGTACGGTATGATGTATGATTTTGGGATAAATCCAAAGCCGGATTGCGTCAGGAGAGAGGAGGCGGTATGTAGTTAAAATGCCTACTGCTAAGTTGGATAAATGGAATTTGATCGTATATAAGAGCGATGAGGAATCTTAACAGATGTGTTAGCGCAGGTAGAATCTTTCAAGTAAGTGACTGATTTACGAACGAAACGATAAAAGTAGCACGCTCTATGATTTAGGTGGTATTTTTATACCTATTTTCAAAAAAGAAATGAAAGTATGTCAGAAGAATAGAAGTCAATTTCGGATGCAATAGGTGGGATGTTTTCCAGTAAGAGCAGAGGGAATAGCAAAACGATAAAACATAGTATTCTATTATGATTGTGGAGAAATAAAACATATGCTATACTAAGCTGATGAAAGTTCGTTTTAAAATTCACAAAGGATAACTACTTTCAAACCATAAAAGGATTCAAATAAATTGATAACTAGAGACAGGAATTTAAGATTCCTGGAAAGCGAGGTACTTATATGATTCTTTCCTGTAATCATCTTTATAAATCATTTGGTGCAGCACCTATTTTAGAAGATGCCGTCTTTCACATCAACGACTATGAAAAAGCAGCGATTGTAGGCATCAACGGTGCTGGAAAGTCCACTTTATTAAAAATTATCATGGGAGAAGAAACGGCTGACAGCGGTGAAATTATTCTCGCCAAAGGGCGGACGATCGGCTATTTAGCTCAGCATCAAAACTTCACTTCCGAAGATACGATTTATGACGCGTTACTGGAAGTTCGCAAAGACATTTTGGAATTGGAACAAAAAATCCGCAGTCTGGAATTACAGATGAAACATAAAGAAGGAGCAGAATTAGAGCAGCTGCTGGAACAGTACAGCAAAGCGACTCACGCATTTGAACAAGCAGATGGATATGCTTGTAAAAGTGAAGTTACCGGTGTTTTAAAAGGACTGGGCTTTACAGAAGAAGAATTTTCCCGAAAAGTAAATACCCTATCCGGCGGTCAAAAAACACGTATTTCCCTTGGCCGCCTTTTGCTGACAAAGCCTGACCTCATTATGTTGGATGAGCCGACTAACCACTTGGATCTCAACTCCATCGCTTGGTTGGAAACATTTTTACTGAATTATTCTGGTAGCGTTATGATCGTATCGCATGATCGTTATTTTTTAAATCGCATTGTCAACAAAGTAGTAGAAATCGAACATGGACAAGTGACGATGTTCAGTGGAAATTATTCCGATTATTCCACGAAAAAAGCCCAGATGCGTGAAATTGAACTGAAAGCTTACATGAATCAGCAGCAAGAAATCAAACATCAAGAGGAAGTTATCACGAAATTAAAATCCTTTAATCGCGAGAAATCCATCAAACGAGCAGAAAGCCGTGAAAAAATGCTGCAAAAAATCGAACGCCTGGAAAAGCCTATGGTATTAAATGACAGTATGCACATCGAATTTCATCCCGCTGTTACGAGCGGCAACGATGTCCTGAGCATCAAAGACCTTTCCAAATCATTTGGTAATCTTTCCTTATTCCAGCATGCTGACATTGAAATCAAACGCGGAGAGCGTGTGGCGATTATCGGTGATAACGGAACGGGTAAAACAACCCTGTTAAAAATCATCAATCAAATGCTTCCTGCAGATTCTGGCGAAATCCTACCCGGTTCTAAGGTACACATTGGCTACTATGATCAGGAACAGCAATTACTTCATGAAGATAAAACGCTCTTTGATGAATTGGGAGATGCTTTTCCTTCCATGACGAATACGGAAATCCGTAACCTCTTAGCCGCCTTTTTATTTACCGGTGATGATGTCTTTAAATTAGTAGGGGATTTAAGCGGTGGAGAACGCGGACGTTTATCTCTGGCAAAATTAATGCTTTCCGATGCTAATTTCTTGATTTTGGACGAACCAACCAACCATTTGGACATCGTTTCGAAAGAAATTTTGGAAAATGCCTTAACGCATTATACGGGAACGGTTTTATTTGTATCGCATGACCGTTATTTTATCAATCAAACTGCCACCCGTATCCTTTCGCTCTATCGCGGACAGTTTGTAAACTTCCTGGGAAATTATGATTATTTCTTAGAAAAATCGCCAGAACAGTATGCACTTACAGATGCGGCGCTCCTTCCTCACACACCCGTTGTTGCCTCCGTTTCCAAAGAAACAGATACCAAAACAGAATGGAAAGCAGCGAAAGAAGCTCAGGCGAAGGAGCGAAAACGGAAAAACGATCTGCGTAAAACTGAGGAAAAAATTCAGCAGCTGGAAGAACGGGAAGCAGAGATTAATGAATTGCTGACATTAGAAGAAGTTTATACCAATACTTCCCGTTTGATCGAATTGAATCAGGAGCAAAAAAACATTCAGGAAGAACTGGAACAGCTCTATGAACAATGGGAATTGCTAGCAGAGTAGAGAAAATTCAACCATGTTGCTTCCAGTCAGAGCA
Source organism: uncultured Lachnospiraceae bacterium (assembly GCA_964613155.1). Lineage (GTDB taxonomy): Bacteria > Bacillota > Clostridia > Lachnospirales > Lachnospiraceae > TWA4. Next base: position 5,921 of record CAZTHP010000100.1, read on the forward strand.
AAGCCATTTTGACATTAGCATACGTTTCCTGCCAAGACATCTCCTGCCTGGAGCAATCCAACTGGATGAATCAATCCCCAACCTTGCTGACTAGTGGGCAGCCATAAATTCTGACAACTTTTTTGAAAACAGAGTTTTACCTGTCCACTGGTAAAATCAGGATATCGTTCCAGTAAAAGTGCAGCGGAACCAGATGCCATGGGTACTGCCATGGTAGCAAAAATGTAACGTTTGTAAGTAAGGTCTTGTTGTTGATCTGCCCGTCTTCGCCCGTAACCTTGCTCAAATCAGCCATTTTGAGCACGTACGGGATAGTTTTAGCGGCGAGCCCTACTCCACGGCTGCCATTGTCGCAACGCTCTGGATCTCGGCTTGTCTCTGCGCGCTCTGTGCCTGTGCCACCTGAGCCTGCAGAGCTGCTGTGTCCGGTGTATTTGCTGCCTGCTGAGCCTGTACTAACAGTTCCATTGCCAGCATTACCTGTTCCGCCTCCGCCTGCATTGTCTGGGCTAAATCTGATAGTTTCACGAAAAAAATCTCTATTCAGCATAACTGTCCTCCGTTTATAAGGGTGTCACCCTATAGTATAATCCGTTTGCATCGGTGTCACCGGCCACGCAGAGTTTTAAGCCGTACTCGTGTTTGGGCATAAAAATAGCGCCCAGGATTTTTCCTGCGTGTTTGCTTACTATTTCACCTATAACTGGGTATAAAAATAACACGTCTATCTCGTTAATTGAGTTAAACGTGTTAAAATCGAGTTACATTCTATTCATCATCTTCATAGCTTCTCACTGGAATTAACTGAACTTTAGATTTAATAAACTTAATATCTTCTTCTAAAAGTTCTCTCTCATCATCTGTGATATCCTGATATTTTCCCATTTCATAACGTGGAATATGGTAGGATAACTGTTCCAGTACTCTGTCTTCCAAAAGATTATGCTCTATTTCATAAGCTCCGATAGAAATAATCCACAAAGCAAGCGACGTTCCGATTAAAAGTTCGTTATCCTCATCTGTCATACGGTTTGTGATATCTTCAGCGGTTTCCCAATTCTTGTTTCCAAGTATTAGAAACGCATCATGAACTCCATCTTTATACTCTTGATATGTCAAATCGTCTTGTGCTCTCATAGACTATCTCTTTCTATAAGCCCATGGCTTATTTTTATTCTTTTCCGCGCGTTCTTTTTTATTAGACACGACATTAATAGTTACTGCTGGGTATTTATCTTTAAACTGTTGTAAAACGCCTAAACAACTATCACACATGCATTTTTCCGAAAGCAAATCAATCGTGTGTGGTTTTCTATCTTTCGCGATTGCAGCCGCATATTCTAATAGTTTAGCCTCGCTATCCATATCTCTACAATGGCTTCCGACTTTACTTGTTTTAAATTTGGGAGTTTCTGTTTTTAAAACAATCAGCTTCTTATCCCCTCGATAATTGATATATGATGTACTTTCGATATTATCAATCTGGCTGTTGGCGTATTTAATATTCCCGTCTATTTCCATAACAGCAATATTCGCCTGTTTTCTTGCTTTTCCTGTAAACAACTGCTTTGCATGAAACGCTTTGTCATCCAGTTCATAAATCTTATCTGGCGACATATCACCCGCATTTGTTTCATAAGAGTTTACGATTCTGTATGCATGTTTCAGTTTCCCATACTTTTCTTTATCATTATACTTCAATTTTAAGAAATCGTCCAGATTATCCGGAACATTATCGCCAAGAACCTTTTGGTATCTATCAAACTGGTCTTTGTCGAAGGAACTACCTTTGTCTAATAGCTGTTCTTGTTTATAGTAAACAGAGTATTGATTCTTCCATTCTTCTGACCTGGCAGAATATTTTTTTCGATTCTCCTCATCTAATGAATGTTTTGCTAATCTTGAGTATTTTTCGTAGTTTCTTTTAGCAATCTGTCTCTTTTGCTCTACAGTGTGCTTCTTAGAGATTTCTTCAATTTCCTGATTGCTATACCTATCGTCAGGTTCGCTACTGATCCCTGGAAAATATGTCGTATGACCGTCTTTGCATCTTGGATGGTAGAGACCCTTGCTGATCGCGTAGCTCATCGTAGGATATTTCTTCCCGGTCTCAGGATCTACTCCATCCTTAGAACCACCAGACCACACATCATCAATCAACACTTTGCCGCAAAAAGGTAAACATTTTGGGCAAGGATTCCCGCGTTTGTTAACAATCACCGTAGATATCCCCCATTCTTTACGCTTTTCGCCTTCTCCGGTCAGGTACGCTCTTTTAGATGCTGTGCGGATAGCCATATCAGCATAATCACCTATCGTATGCCTGCTGCCATTTTTATACTCCACAAGGCAGTTCTCCGCTATCTGGAAGAAATTGCTGTTACTCCCTCGCTGATCTATAATTTTGCCCGTAAAAAAGAAACCTCTGTTGTGGATACCCGGAAGTCCAGAAGAACATTGCCCGAT
>CAZTHP010000101.1:0-8272 GCA_964613155.1 uncultured Lachnospiraceae bacterium
GCTTCTGCCGGTGTATCGTTGACGCCTTTTACTAAACTGTATTCATAACTAACGCGCCGTCCTGTCTTTGCAAAATATTCCTCACAGGCCATAAGAACCTGATCTAGCGAATATTTTTTAGCGATCGGCATAAGTGTTTTTCGTGTTTCATCATTCGATGCATGAAGCGACAAGGCTAATGTAATTCCCAGATTTTCCTCTGCTAACTGCTGAATTCTGGGAACCAGACCGCAAGTCGAAAGTGTAATATTGCGCTTGCTGATGCCTCCTGCCTGCGGATCAGTCATAAGACGCAAAAAGCGCACAACTTGCTCATAATTATCCAAAGGCTCTCCTGAGCCCATGATCACCACATTATCGACACGTTTCCCGGTAATCGCCGAAATCCGATAAATTTGTTCCAACATTTCAGATGCTGTCAAATTGCGCTCCAGACCATTCAGTGTCGAAGCACAAAAACGACAGCCCATACGGCAGCCTGCCTGTGAAGAAATACAGACACTATTTCCATGATGATACTCCATCCAGACACTTTCAATGACATTGCCATCTGCTAATTCAAACAAATATTTACGTGTGCTGTCTAATTTTGAAATCCGTTCCTCTGCTACTTTTAACGTAACCAGCTCGGTTTCATCTTCTAAGCGTTTTCGCAGAGCAGCTGAAAGATTTGTCATTTCCCCAAAAGAAGCCGCTTTTTTTGCATGGAGCCATTCAAACAGCTGTTTTGCACGGAACTTTTTTTCCCCGATCGACAAAAGAAACTGCTCCAGTTCTTCCAGATACATAGAACGAAGATCCAGGCGTTCATTCCAGCATGTTCGGATGTTTTCCCATTCATGTCCTTCCCGGAAAGAAGTTTCGTCTTTCACCATACCATTTATTTTTCCTTTCTAAACACAGATTCCCATTTCCTTCCCATTGTTTCCGCTGGACAAAAAACAGAATCTGATCTGCACTATTTTTCTTTGCGCACAGCACTTCCAATAAAAAATCCATCACAGGCATGAAGTCCTGGTATCAATTTCACATATCCCAGCGGCAGTGTATCTGCAAATGGACCCTGTGGCAGATACGGCTCTAAAGATTCGGGCTCAAATGGCAGCTCCTGCGTCAAATAAGCATAATTTTCCTCATCTTCTTCCTGTGTCAAAGTACAAGTACTGTAAATCAAACGTCCGCCTGGCTTTACATACTGCCAGATGACCTCTAAGATTTTTCGCTGCAGTGCGGCAAGCGCGCGGACATCCTCTTCCGTGATATGATAACGGATTTCCGGCTTACGTCCAATGATTCCCAGGCCGGAACAAGGCAGATCCGCGATCAAAATATCGGCAGTTTCGATCAGAGATGGCTCCAATACCAAAGCATCCCGCACAGAAATCACAACATTTTTCAATCCAAAGCGTTTTGCATTCTCCTCGATCAGTGCCGTTTTCTCCTGACTGATATCTGCGCAATTCACACAGCCGGTTCCCTTCATATCCAGTGCCGCATGAAAGGTCTTGCCGCCTGGCGCAGCACAAACATCTAAGATCGTATTACCCTCCTGCGCACAGACGATCTTTCCTTGCAGCATCGAGCTGACATCCTGCACCAAAAAAGCACCAGATTGAAAACTATTCCAATTTTCCAGCGAATACACATCTTCCAGATAAAGACCATCCAGACCATACGGCAAATCGAAACACCGCGCACCTTCGGCCTGACAAACCTCTTTTAAGACATCCAGAGAGGACGCTGCTATCGGATTTCGATACACCGACAGCTTAACCGGTTCCATCTGTCCGCGCAGAAGCTGCTCCGTCTGTGAAAAACCAAACATCGCCGTATAACGGGTTATGATCCACTCCGGCATCGAATACTGCATCTGTAAGCGTGCAGCAGAATCCTCCTGCAAAATGACGGAAAAACCATCTTCCAGCTTTCGGATCAATGTACGCAATACGCCATTTACATACCCCTTTAAGGAAGCAAAATGCAGACGATTGGTCAAACGAACCGCCTCATTGCAGACCGCTCTTGCCGGAATACGATCCAGATAAAGAAGCTGATAAGCGGATAGCCGCAGAACTGTCCGAATCGCCGGTTTTAATTTTTTCAGGGGAAGTTTCGAACATGCTGCAAGACAGGCATCGATTTCATATAAATGCTCTAACGTCCCTCGTACAATATGCTCCAGCAGCGCACGATCACGGGCAGCCAGCCCTGGATATTCCCGAAAAATCCGCTGTAACTCTTTATGTGAAAATTTTTGCTCCTCCAAAACACCAAACAGAATCTTAAATGCCCCAAATCGAGGCTCAATGCTGCGCTTGGGTATCTGGCTTTGCGTATTTTTCTGCAAAGACATTGATTTTTCGTTGTATTTTTGTGTGCTCATCCTTTAATCCTCTCCCCGTCTGCCAAATAAAAGCACCAAACGCAGCAGCTGCAATAAAGAAGATGCGACACTTGCAACATAAGTTAAGGCAGCAGCCGTTAAAACTTTACGGGTGGAGGACATTTCATCTTCATACAGCACACCCGTTCCCTGTAAAATATGCAGAGCACGGGAAGATGCGTTAAATTCTACCGGCAGTGTGACAATCTGAAACAAGACCACTGCGCAAAATAATAAAATTCCTACTTTTACAAAAGTGTAACTGAACAAAAGTCCCAAAATCAGAACCGGCCAGCACAGCTTCGAACCTAAATTTGCCGCCGGAACCAGTGTGCTTCGAATCTTTAACGGAGCATACCCCTGCTGATGCTGAATCGCATGACCGCACTCATGAGCCGCAACACCAATTGCTGCTACCGAAGTCGACCCATAGACCGAATCCGATAAGCGAAGCACCTTATGAGTCGGATCATAATGGTCGGTCAAATTTCCCGCAATACGCTCTACTCGCACATCATAAATTCCATTTGCTTTTAAGATTCGTTCTGCTGCCATTGCACCAGTAAGACCGGTACGACTTTTTACTCTGGAATACTTAGAATACGTCGAGGTCACATTATTCTGTGCCCAAAAGCAAAGAACAGCACCAATCAGCACCAGGATATACGTCATATCCATCCCATATCCATAGATCATTCCTAGTCATCTCCTTTTTCTATCAATCCGTTTATTCCAGACCGCTTACTGCGCCTCCCGCTGAAAACGCATCCCTGGTTCCCATTTTACGCCTCTTAACCACGCATCTGCTGTCATCCGTTTCTTGCCCTGCACCTGCAGTTCACAGATTTCCAGCCAGCTGTCTTTACAGGATACTGCTGCGGAATGCTTATTCCACAAGATCAGTGTCCCCGGATTCGCAGCTGCTTCCTGCACTCTGCTTGCATCTTCATACACCGGTGCCGTTTCCTGGACATTGGCTGCCCAGATTTTGACCATCTTCCCATTCAAATAAGAATAGGCACTCGGCCAGGGATTCAGACCGCGGATCAAACGCTCGATTTCTTCTGCTGGACGATTCCAGTCAATATTTCCCAATTCTTTTGTCAGAATTTTGGCATACGTACTTTCTCCTGTCTGCGGTGTACGAACAGCACTCCCCTGTTCGAGTGCATCCAAAGTCTCCAGGATCAGATCACAGCCACACAGACTTAATTTATCAAACAAGCTGCCGCCTGTTTCTTTTTCTTCTAAAAGCATTTCTTTTTTCAGGAGCATATCGCCCGTATCGAGTCCTTCATTCATCCACATCGTCGTAACACCTGTTTTTTCATCCCCCTGGATCACAGCCCATTGAATCGGCGCTGCCCCACGCAGTTTCGGAAGCAGGGAAGCATGAATATTGATGCAGCCATACTGGGGTAATTCCAGGATTTCTTTCTTCAAAAGCTGACCAAACGCTGCTACTACGATACAGTCTGGATTCTGCTCCTTCAAAACCGTAAGCATTTCTGGTGTATTCACATTAGCAGGCTGCCAAACAGGAATTTCATATTCTAAGGCTTTTTCCTTCACAGGAGGAAACTGCACAGCCTTTCCTCGTCCTTTCGGCTTATCCGGCTGCGTGATTACAGCCGTTATCTGATGCTTTCCGCTTTTGATGATTGCTTCCAGAGGAGCAGCTGCAAAGTCTGGTGTTCCCATAAACACAATACGCATAAAATCACTCCTTTTCTTACGCTTTATTCCCAATCGGCATCGTCATAATCATCTTCGTCATCATATTGAACATCTTCTAACGGTCCTTCGACGCGCTCAATATAAAGCTCTCCATCCAGATGAGCGATTTCATGGCAAAATGCTCTAGCCAGAAGCTCAGTTCCTTCGATTTCAAATACTTCCATCTGTTCATTCTGTGCACGAACCTTTACATAATTCGGACGGGTTACGATTCCCTGTTTTCCCGGTACACTCAGACAACCTTCATAACCACACTGCTCACCGGAGGTTTCCACAATTTCCGGATTGATCAAAATAATCGGACCTTCACCAACATCAATGACCACGATCCGTTTTAAAATTCCGACCTGAACTGCGGCCAGACCGACACCGGATGCATCATACATCGTATCCAGCATATCCTGGATCAGCTGCTGATTTCGCGGTGTCATTTCCTTTACAACTTTACTGGTTTTTCCTAATATTTCATCGCCTTCTACGCGAATTGTTCGAATTGACATAATACGATTTTCCTTTCTTTCAGCTCTTTCAATAAATATCAAACTGTATCATAACATCTTTTTTGAAGTTCGTCCATTCCATAAATGCATTTACTGCTTCCAGTTCCTCATTTAACGGTTCCCGATCTGCCATTCGTAAGAATAAATGATAATAATAAATATCCTGAATTTTGCCAATGGATGCAGGTGCAGGACCTAAAACTTGTCCGCGCTGGTTCAGACGGCTGCGCAGATGATCTGCAATTGCTTTTGCTGCCTGCGCTGCCTGTTCTTCTGTTGGAGAAGAAATGATCAATTCCGCCATACAGACACAAGGAGGATAATGCATCATCTGTCGGTAACGAATTTCTTCCTGATAAAATGCTTCGTAATTTTGCCCCGCCGCCGTCTGAATACTGTAATGATCCGGCTTATACGTCTGGATGACCATTTCACCAGGCAACCCACTTCTTCCTGCGCGCCCAGCTGCCTGTGTCAGCAGCTGAAAGGTCCGTTCACAGGCGCGAAAATCACTGGCAAATAAGGAGGTATCGGCAGCTAACGCGCCGACTAATGTCACCTTTCCAAAATCATGCCCTTTTACGATCATCTGCGTTCCGATCAAAATATCGGCTTCTTCATTTGCAAATGCCGTAAGAATTGCTTCATGTCCGTGTTTTCCTTTTGTCGTATCCAGATCCATCCGCAAAATCCGTGCCTCTGGAAAAAATTCCTTTAATTTTTCTTCTGCCTGCTGCGTTCCCATTCCGAAACCGGCAACATAAGGCGAACCGCAGGAAGGACAGCTTCGAACCATCGGAATCGTATAACCACAATAATGACATTTTAATTTTCCATTCCGATGCAGGGTCAACGTCACATCACAATGCGGGCAGCGGATTGCTTCGCCGCAGGAACGGCACGAAATAAAACTGGAGTAACCCCGCCGATTCAAAAACAGCATACTCTGTTCCTTATTTTCCAGCCTCTCCTTTAACTTTTCATACAAAAGGCGGCTGAGCATCGTGCGATTTCCGCTTCTTAACTCCTGACGCATATCCACGATCTGAACCTCCGGCAGCTTCGCATCGGTTCTTGCCCGGCGCTGCATCCGGATCAGGCGAAAATTCCCAAGAAACGCTTGATAATTGGCTTCCATTGAAGGAGTTGCCGATCCCAAAACGACCATCCCCTGACACAGATTTGCTCTTGCGATCGCAACATCACGAGCATGATAACGAGGTGTCATCTCACTTTTATAGGCACTTTCATGTTCTTCATCGATAATAATCAAGCCCAGATTCGGAAATGGTGTAAAAACAGCCGAACGCGGGCCGATCATCACATCCAATGCGCATTCTATTGCTCGTAAAAATTGATCATAACGATCTCCTGCAGACATACGGGAATGGATGAAGGAAACCCGATCCCCAAAACGATGATAAAAACGCATCACCGTCTGGTACGTCAACGCAATTTCCGGAATCAACACGATCGTCTGCTTCCCCTGTCGACGCATTTCTTCGATCAGCTCCAAATATACAAGTGTCTTACCGCTCCCGGTAATCCCATGAAGCAAACAGGGACGTTTCTGCCCTGGACGTACCCATTCTTCCTTTAACTGGCGCAGGGCATCTGCCTGAACAGGATTCAACTGCAAGCGGTTTTCCAGCTGCCGACGTCCCTCCAGGGGATTTCGCACAGCTGTTTTGACCTGCACACGGACGATCCCCTTCTGTTCCAGACTGCGGATTACATTTGCCGTTACATGCAGCTTTTGCCCCGCCAGTTCATATGGAACCGGTTGATCTTCCGGGATTGCTTCCAGCAGTCGGACACGTGCTTTTTGATGCTTGCGCCGACATTCTTCTAAAAATGCAGCATATGCTGTTGGAGGCAGATTGCGAAAAATCTCTTTTTTTTCAATTGGCTTCACTTTTTTCGCTACGGGAAGCACGGTTTTGAAACATTGGATCATCGAGGCTCCATACTGCCGCTTCATCCAAACCGCCAGCTCAATCAACTGTGACTCTACGGATACAATCTCATCTGCTAACCGCAAAATTTCTTTTATTTTCGATGGGTCACAGGCCGGCTGATCCCCCAGCTCCAATACAAACGCATTGACCGCACGATTGCCTCTTCCAAAAGGCACCACAACCGGTGTTCCCGGGCGAATCTGCTGCTGCAGATGATCTGGAATGCGATACTGAAAGGTCTTGTCCAGATTTCCGCTTGTGATATCTAAAATCACCTGTGCATATTTTATCTTCAGCAGCTTACGCCTCCTTCTTTTTGACGCGATCGATGACTTCTTTCAAATTCATGGAATTCGACCCTTTAAACAGCACCATATCTCCTGGTTTCAGCCAGTCTAACAGCCAATCGGCAGCTTCCTGATTTGCAGAAAAATAATGGACCGGAAGATCACAGTACTGATCAATGGCACGTCCAATCCAGGAAGCCAGTTCGCCGATCAGCACATAAGCATCAATCCGTTTATCCGTCGCAAAAAGACCGACTTCAAAATGATATTCCGGCGCTTTTTCTCCCAATTCCAGCATATCTGCCAATACGGCGATTTTTCTACCCTCTGCTTTCATCGAATCCAGTACCTCTAAAGCCGCTTTCATTGAATCCGGGCTGGCATTATACGCATCATCAATAATTGTCATCTCCTGCGCCTTAAAAATCTCCAGTCTGCGGGCAAAACCAGCAAAATTTTCCAAAGAACGGATTGCACCCTCAATCGAAATCCCAGCTTCTGCTGCCACCGCTAAGGCTGCCATTGCATTCAAAACATTATGCATACCCGGTACTTTTAAAGCGATCGTATAAAGTTTTCCCTGAATCTGCGCATCAAATACGGCACGATTTTCTTCTGTTCGAATCTCCAATACACGATACTGACAATTTTCACCGCAGCCATAAAATACGGTTCGAATCGGACGATCCACACAGACCTGCGCCAAAATCGGATCATCACCATTTAACACCAGGACACCGCCATCCTTCATGCCATCAATAATGTGCAGTTTCTCCCGACAGATATTCTCCTGCGTACCCAGATTTTCAATGTGGGAAATTCCAATATTGGTCACCACCGCATAATCCACACAGGCAATCTGTGAAATCCGTGCCATCTCACCCGGCAGGCTCATTCCCATTTCCAATACGGCAATTTCATCCTCCGGTGTCATCTGGGAAAGTGTCAGCGGCACACCGATCTGTCCATTGTAATTGCCTTTTGTGGAGAATACATGAAATCCTGAAGACAGCGCTGCATTTACCATTTCCCTGGTAGAAGTTTTGCCCACACTGCCTGTAATTCCAACGATCGGAAAGTTTAAAACATGCTTCCGATACCAGGTGCCGATATCCTGCAGAGCCTTTAAGGTATCTTCCACATAGATAACCGGTCCTTTTCCCGTCTCGACATCGGTACGCATACTCAAAGAAGCAGCTGCCCCCTGGTCAAATGCCATTCCAATAAAATCATGGGCATCTGCTCTTGCTCCGATAAAGGGAACGAACAGATCATTTCCCTGCATAGTCCGAGAATCAATACTGATATGCTCTAAAACAACGGTATCGTCTCCGGAAAGTAATGTTCCGCCGGTTGCCTGCAAAATTTCTTTTACCGTTACTTGTACCCTTTTGTTTCCTTCTTTCA
>CAZTHP010000102.1:0-8248 GCA_964613155.1 uncultured Lachnospiraceae bacterium
TGAAGCGGGTGATGGGAATCGAACCCACGTATCTAGCTTGGAAGGCTAGTGTTCTACCATTGAACTACACCCGCATTGCTTATCCGCTTTTGTTTCCTGCGTTTCTCAGCGAACAAACAGAATTATACTCGAATGAATCGGTTTTGTCAACAGTTTTTTCAATTTTTTTTTAAAAATATTTTTTTCGGAGAAATGCATGAACTATACCTGGAAATTATCTCCTAGCAAAGCCCCTATCCAGACTGTAAAACCAACTCCTGAAAAGCGCGCCCTGATCACTCCAGATATTTCTGGTGAAATTCCAGTTCTCCGGTTTCTTCTTCCAACTCAATCATCATATAGGAAGGAATCCGTAGATTCTGACGTGGATTTCCCAAACTGCCAGGATTCAGTGTGATAAAGCCATCCTCTGATTTTTTGAAATACGGACAATGCGTATGGCCATACATCGCAATATCCGCACCGCAGCCTCTCGCCATATCTTCCAGTTCATACGTACCGTACTGCACCTCATAGCGATGTCCATGCGTCATAAAAACAGTATACTTTCCTAAAGTAATCATCGTCTCTACAGGATACGTACTGCTATGATCGCAATTTCCGCGGACAGCCTCCAGTGGACAGCCCGTTACTTTCCGAATATACGCATCCTCCCCTTCCAGATCTCCCAGGTGTAAAACAAGGTCAATTGGGGATTCTTTTTGAAAAACTTCTTCCACACGATGCACATTCCAATGTGTATCGCTGATTACAAGAATTCTTTTCTTTCTCTGCACAGCGGACATTCCCTCTCACTTCTTTCCTTTTCCAATTTTTCTTTTAGTTCTTTCTTCTAGTTCTTCTCCTAGTTCTATTTGTGAACTACATCGGCAATTGAATTACCAAACATCTGATTACGAAGCATAGCGCCGTAGTTTCAGGGGTGCGTCCATCCCCTTACTGCTACCCTCATAGGTTACACAGCTACTTTCATTATATTAGTATTGCTCAGCCCCATGATAGGTATGGGGATTTTCTTACAGGATACAGCATAATATTTTCTTCGTATATTATAAGCTCCTACTGCACCTGCTCCGGTCGAAATGTATTTTATTTATATGTTGCGAGTTTTTCCCGCAATGTATACAATGCACGTCCACGATGACTGATCGCATTTTTTTCTTCTGGTGTCAACTCTGCCATCGTTTTCTGATACTGAGGGAGCCAGAAAATGGGATCGTAGCCAAATCCACCTTCTCCTGCCGGAGCCTGCGCAATTTGTCCTTCTACCGTTCCAGCAGCCGTACATTCTTTCCCATCCGGAAAAATCGCTGCCATTACACAGACATAACGAGCACTGCGTGCCTCTCCTTCCGCGTCTTTTAATCGCTCTAAAATGATTTGGTTTTTCACGTCATAAGGGGTATCATGTCCCAAATAACGAGCGGAATAGACACCAGGTTCTTTATTCAAATAATCAATTTCCAATCCAGAATCATCCGCAAGCACCATTGCACCTGTCATCTCATGGATTGCCCGACATTTAATCAGCGCATTTTCCTCAAATGTTGTTCCATTTTCTTCAATATCAATCGTAATCCCTGCTTCTTTCAAAGAGATCACATCTTTTCCAAAATCCTGCATAATTTCTTTTACTTCTCGGATTTTGCCAGCATTATTTGATGCAAAGATTATTTTATCTTTCATGTTGATTCTCCATTCTGCCGCTTTCCTCACGGCACAATTTTTTCCAGACAGTTCTGGTTTTCCTGCGAAAAGCATTTTCTCTCAGCCAGCTCTGGTTTTCCTACGAAAAACATTTTCTCCCCAGACAGCTCTGATTTTCCTACGAAAAGCATTTTCTCTCAGACAGCTCTGATTTTCCTACGAAAAGCAGTTTCTCTCAGACAATTCTAGTCTTCCTGTGAAATCCGTTTTCTTCTGGGCGGCTTAGGACCTGCAAATTGATAAAAGGTTGTTTTCATCATACCGTTATAAATTTTTCGTACTTTGTCAGCTTTGCGTCCCATCTGTTTTTCTAATCCATCATAATTTGTGATTACATACGCAGACCAGTCTTCCAACAGCTTAAACTGACGGCAGAAATCGCCATAAATCGGCGGCAGGTCTTTCTTTTCTTCTAATCGTTCACCATACGGCGGGTTGGTGATGATAAAACCATATTTTTTCGGATGACGTAATTCGCTGACCGGACGTTTCTGAAAATGGATTAAATTCTCCACACCGGCTAATTTAGCATTTTCACGCGCAGCGCGAATTACTTCTCCATCCAGATCATAGCCCTGAATATCCGTCTCAATCTGGCGTTCTTCCAAATCCAGTGCTTCTTCTCTGGCATCTTTCCACAAACGTTTGTCAATCAAATTATCCCAGCTCATTGCAAGGAAATTTCGATTAATTCCCGGTGCAATATTGGCTGCCATTAATGCTGCCTCAATCGGAAATGTCCCGCTGCCACAGAAAGGATCGACTAAAATCCGGTCTTTTTTCCAGGGTGTCAGCATCAACAAAGCAGCTGCCAGTGTTTCAGTGATCGGTGCTTTCGCAGAATACAGGCGGTATCCTCTTTTATGAAGGGAATCCCCTGATGTATCGATTGTCACAGTCACTTCATCTTTCATCAGGAAAATACGAACTGGATATGCATTTCCTGTTTCTTCAAACCACTTTGAATGGTACACTGTTTTCAAGCGTTCTACCATTGCTTTTTTCGCAATTGACTGAATATCGGATGTACTAAACAGTTTACTTTTAATCGACGTTGCTTTCGTCACCCAAAACTTACCATCCAGCGGAATATAATTTTCCCAGGGAAGATTTTTAATTCCCTGAAAAAGTTCCTCAAATGTCTCAGCATGAAATGTCCCTACATTTAATAAAATACGTTCCGTTGTCCGCAAAAACATATTACCGCGGCAGATTGCTTCCGCATCGCCTTGAAAGGTCACACGGCCGTCTTCTACTTTTACAATATCATAACCCAGATCATAAATTTCCTTTTTTAATACCGCTTCTGTCCCAAAATGACAGGGTGCGCTTAATTCGTATAACTGCATTTTTCCTCCAAATCTTGTATTTCAAATGTTACGAGCAAACCGCAATGGCTGCGCTTTTATTAACTGTGTTTTACTAGTTTCCTTTTGGTTGATTTCTCTCTTTCGTACTGAGAGTATCACACTTTCGGTTTCGATTCAACCAAAAAAGAGCGTGCAGCAACATTCCTTTCCGTAATCTTTTGAAAATTGCATCCATTATTGCACCACGATCACCAAACGCCATAGCCGATATAAGAATTGGGATATTGGGAAAATGCCGGCAGCTGCCTTGCATTTCGATGAAACCAGCTTTTCAAACGACTGCCGTACAGCCACGGATCATTTTTCTCAACAATTCCCCACTGCATTAACAGTGCTGCTGTTCCTGTGATCGCCGGTACCGCAAATGAAGTACCGGTAAATGTGCCATATCGTTGCGATAACCCACGATTTTGACTGCTGCCAGCCCGCGGTGCCAGAATCGCAACCCCCGGTGCCGCTAAATCCGGTTTTATTTGACCAGTAAATGCCGTAAATCCCCTGCCGGAAAAAGGCGCATACGTCTGCGTACGGGAATCATAAGCTCCCACCGTAATCACCCGCTCCGATGCAGCTGGAATCGTCAGCGTATGTTCCTGCTGCGGCACAGCAAATCCCGTTCCTGTATTTAAGGTATTTCCCGCAGGAAGCCACAATTCATACTCTCCAGTCACTGTACGAATCGGAATAAGACGAATGCGCCAATTCCCACTATCCACATAGCGATCCAATGGAATAAAGTCCAGAAAAATCTCCTGAAGCGGCTGATAAGGAGAAGGCAGCCCATTATACAAAAGGATCTGCGTTCGGTTGCTGCGATATTGCTGTACCAAAGGTGCCCGTGCAAATGGATCTGCATCATAATAAACCTGATAAGCATCACCAGAGGGCGATACCAGCCAGATTTTACATAAATCCGCATAATCTTTCCAAATCTGTACATTAAAGGAAAGCTGACGTTCGTCGATCGAAAGTAAAATTTCATAGGGCAGCTCCCCCAGGCGAACGGACGTATGAATCGGTTTTCCTGCTTCATTTCCACTCCCCACACAGATTGACAGCCGTTCACACAAAGCAATTTCTGTTAAATAGGTTGACAGCAGACTTTTTCCACTATGAGAACCGTAATTATTACCAATACTTAAATTGATGGCCATTGGCTTTCCATATTCCCGTGCCTTTTTTACAAGATAGTCAACAGCCTGCATCAACTGCGTCGTGCGAATATACGCATCATTTCCATTTTGTTCCAATCGAACAACCACCAATTCCGCTTCCGGTGCATATCCCTCTGCGGTAAAATCCCCCTCTTGCACCCGACTGCCGGCCGCGACACCTGCCACAGCCGTTCCATGCCCGGAAAGATCGCGAA
Organism: uncultured Lachnospiraceae bacterium; assembly: GCA_964613155.1. GTDB lineage: Bacteria > Bacillota > Clostridia > Lachnospirales > Lachnospiraceae > TWA4. The sequence goes on from CAZTHP010000102.1 coordinate 4,447, forward strand.
ACGCAAGCGGCAGTTCTCTTGAAAACACACGCCCCGCGCCAGTTTCTATATCTGCACCTGTACCACTTTCACTACCTGCACCCGTACCAGTTTCACTACCTGCACCCGTGCCAGTTTCACTACCTGTACCTGTCCCCACATCTCTTCCTACACCGATATCACCAACTGGATCATATTCCTCTAAAATCTGATTAATCTCTTCCCGTGAATATTCTCTAGTAGACGGATCCCACAATGCAGCAACTCTGGTACTGCCATCTGCATTTCGAAATGCCGGATGAAACAGATCAATTCCAGAATCCGCAATCCCGATCAAAACACCGCGTCCTGTCAGATTTTCCCCGAAACGCTCCCGGAAACGACGAACACCGGAAACCTGCACACTTTCTACCGGCGTATCAGAACTCCTTTTCGCCACTTCCTGCACAAAGATTCCCTTTTCATATACTTTTTTCTGCGTAAAGATTCCCTTTTCTTTTGCTTCCTTCTGCATAGAATTTTCTTTTTCACAAATCGTATTTTTCAATGAATCTCCGTCTTCTAAATAGAGGCGTTTGGGAATTTCAATGTAAATAATCCCCTCTGCCTGCGCTAATTCTTCCAACCGATTTTGTGGTACCCGCATTATGGCATAATTTCCCTCTAAAAAAGTAACGCCTACCTCTGGGTAAGCGTTTAAAAAAGCCTCCGGCACAATAGAATAGCGCACCAGCAATTCCCAGGTATTTTCCTCCTGTGAATAGCCTGTATTTAAAATACCGGATTTTCTTCGTTCTTCTTCTGAAACATTCAAACTAACATTTAAGACATTTTCAAATTCTTGAGAGTAGGGCACAAAACTCGCCTTCTTTCTGCACAGATTTTCCAATTTTATGTTCTTCTTCTAGGATTAATCTATCCCAAAATCATCACAACGTTCCATTTTTCCGTTACATTCTGTATTTTATACAGAAATTACTAATTTTTTCTGTATATTTTATAAAATTTACCACTTGGATTCTTCTCAAACCTGTGCTAACCTATTGAAGGATTCGTTACAAAGGACTAACCCCTGCTGCAATTCGTCATCTGTCATTTTTCTTTTCGTTTTTCGAAAGTATAGGAGATATTTTATGCGCAAAAAATCACATATCGGGCTTGCTCGTTATTTAACCAATCATAAGCATCAGGAACTTTTAACATCGCATCGTTATTTCTTTTACGCAGGAAGTATTTTACCGGACTGCCGTCCTTCTTTCCTCACGACCAGACATAACATCGAAAGCACACTGCCTCTGATCCAAAAATATATGGAGCGTATGCGCCTGCATCGTGCTAAGGCTGCTGCACCTTCCTTTAATCGCCGGGATTGTATCACTTTGGGGCAGATTCTTCACTATATTGCAGATTATTTTACCTATCCTCATAACGATTCTATTTATCCGGGCAGTTTAAAAGATCACTGCCACTATGAAGAATATTTGAAACAGCGCCTGCGCGAATATTTTCAAAATGGTACAGCGTTTCAGATTCCGTATACACCCCTGGAAAAACGTATGACTTCCAAGGAGATTATTCATTTTATTCAGCAAAAGCATAATGAATACCTGGCATTGCCTTCTCACAATATTGAAAGCGACTGTCACTACATCATTGCTGTAAATCAAAGCGTTTTAAGTGCATTGGCTCACTGAATTTACAACGAATTCGTTTACTCGTTTTTATAAAACTATGAGAAACACGCGCTGCTGAGAAACTCGTGCTGCGAGTTTCTCAAGTTATTGCGGTGCTCCTCAAATAATCTTTCCTCTCATAAACTTCCTAATAAATTTCATTCCGTTTTATCCGATCAATACTTTTTTCCCTTCAAACGCAAATCCGTATTTCTGAATCCGTTCCGCTGGAATTCCATTTGCAAGCAATCCTGCTTCATACTGCCGCTCATTAATCTGTGCAAGTGCCACCTCTACAGTATCCTTTAAACTTGCTTCTTCCTCTGCATCATGTACCTTAAATTCTAAGATATAAGCATAATCTTCTTGTTTCAACGGTTCCAACATAACATCATAACGCCCAAAACCGCTTTCCCGATTCGATGTGATTTTATATCTACCTCGTAACTCTACAATTAACCCAAGGACGAAGCCATGGTAAAAACGTTCCGGTTCTGCTCGTTTTGATTTTTTCTTTCCCGCATCAAAAGAACTAAAAATTTCCAATGTCACGCGATTCATGTACGCATTCATCGCTTTTACATCTCGAAGGAGCAACGCTTTTACAAAATCATTGTAATCCGAATCTGCTTTTTCAAACCAACCAGCAATCATGTTTTGAAACATTACCTGTACTTCCAAATTTGTAAGTGCCAATTCATATTTCGGATTTCGCTGCACATCTTCCATATTTTCATATCCCAGTACTTTCAGATATCCACTCGCGACCAAAAGACTCCAGATTGCTTTTTCACTGTTTTCCAATTGATCGTATACAATCTGTTCATCGATTGCCGTAATCAAATGTTCCCCCATCAGAAGTTTTTCAAAATCACATTTTACGTTCTTGCTTCCTTCACGAATCAATTTTCCAACCAAACCATTTGAACTGGTATTGGCCCAATAAGTTGTAATCTGCCCTTTATCCAAATAATTAATAATAGACCAGGGATTATAGATATCTTTTTTATTTCCAAAGATAAAACCATCGTACCACTGTTTTACTTTTTCTTTCTCCTTCTGACCAAGCTCATCCATGGCCGTAAAAACTTCTTCTTCGGTAAAGCCAAAACAATCTGCATATTTATTCGACGTTGTCGTTACTACTTCCAAATGATTCAGATCGGAAAAGATAGATTCCTTACTCACTCTGGTAATTCCTGTCATAATCGCACGTTCAAGGTACGGATTTGTTTTAAAAGTCGCGTTAAATAAACTTCTTGTAAAGGAAACCAATTCTTTCCAATATCCATGCACATAAGCTTCTTGCATCGGTGTATCATATTCATCTAAAAGAATAATCACTTTTTTCCCATAATAACGGAATAGATAATGCGAAAGCTGACACAATGCTAACGTAGCATCGGTATCATCCATGCCATTTTTGACTCGTTTAAAATATTCTTTCTCTGTTTCATATAGTAAATCACCGTCTAACAAAAAACTATACTCTGCATACAAATTTATCAATAATTCACAGATTTTCTTTCTAACATCCTGATAGTTGCTATCTTTAATGTTTGCAAACGAAATACTAATGACCGGATAAGTACCCTGTAATTTTCTATATTTTTCTTCTTTCCAAATTTTCTTTCCTTCAAACAGATCACTTCTCCCAGCATATTTTAGCGAAAAAAACTGCTCTGTCATACTGATATTCAATGTCTTTCCAAATCTTCGTGGACGCGTAATCAAAGTTACCGAATCTTTACTTTCCCACCACTCTTTGATAAAAGCCGTTTTATCGATATAAAAACAATCTTGTTCGATAAGATCACTATATATTTGTATTCCGATTGCTACTGTTTTTCCCATAATCGACTCCTTCCAGCTTATTTTATTACGCATTCAGCTAAATACGAATCCCTACATCATTTTTTCCATTGTGAACTACCACCCACCTAAAGGTAGGTGGCTTCTAAAAGGTGCTTATGCACCTTCATTTAAGAAGTTTGATATTTAAGTTTCCACCTATTACTAGGCAATCCTTATTCTTATAGGCGTGTCCACTTCGCCTCTACTGTATAGGATATTCATATCCACAACGCTACTTTTTCGCATGATGTTCAATGCTCCATTCACATCTGCATTGAATGTTTTGCCACCTGCTG
>CAZTHP010000103.1:0-8235 GCA_964613155.1 uncultured Lachnospiraceae bacterium
GTTTTTCAGATTGAAGATCTTCCGGCCGGAAGCAGTGTGATGGCATTTGATATCAACAATACCACATTTGCAGAACAGCAGCCGGCAACTGAGATTATAGCGGATATCCACTATGCAGAAGAAATTTCCCTGTATGAAGATGAAGTTGCAGTGACGATTCAAGACGGTGCAATTCATCTTCACAATCAATCGGGAAACGCAATCCAAAAGATGGAGATTCGATATCATTGTGAGATCGACGGCATTTATTTTGGAGGAAAAAGCTTTGAAAAACAGATCGATCTGTTAGAAGCCGGAGAAGATACGACCGTTTCAGCTGAGGAATGCTATTTTGGTGAAGCAGCTGTGACCGGAATCCGGTATTGAAATTACTGATAGCTGTTTGACAGATGAAGATAAGAAAGGAGAAGAAGGAGAAAATGAAGAAAAAATATGAAAAACCGCAAGTATATATTGAGCGGTTTGAATTGGCGGAGCATATCGCAGGATGCAGTTTGACTTTAAATGCAGCGGATGTAACTTCTTGTGCGGCAAGTGGCGAAATTTTGGGAGCATTTTATGATGCATGGTTTCTTGAGAGTAATACCCATTGCGGTCTTGAATTTGATGGCTATTGCTATACAAATGGCAGCATGAATGTAGCAACGATTAATTCTTAATGAAAAATACGGATTATCGTACGGTGCTCTGGATTGCTGGGATTCGTTTTGTGCTAAAAACGGTGCATCCATTGCTTCTTACGGAACCATTCGAACCCTTTCTTCTAAATTCAGAAGATGAGAAAGCAGGGGATACGGCAGAAACGGAGACGATTCAGATTGTGTTTCAACCATCGAAATCGTTGATTTTTCCAGTGCAGGATACTGTCTTTCGCAACTTGATTTTTTCTGTTGTAAAGACTTCGAATGGTTATGAGCGAATTTATCACGATCACAAGGAGCAGGATCGGCAGTATGCCGTTGGACGAATGGACAACGATCATTTAGAAGTGATTGAATATCTGGAAGACAGTAAGCACTTTTTCAGTGAAACCTCCAATGTATTTTCTCATATTGCATTGGAAGAATTGTTAATTCAAAGAAACGCGATGATTTTACATGCATCTTTGATCGCTGTATCGTGTGGCGGTATTTTATTTTCGGGTCCTTCTGGAATCGGAAAGTCAACGCAGGCAGCTTTGTGGGAACTTTATGAACAGGCAGAGATTTTAAATGGAGATCGCACCATTCTTCGAAGGAACGAAGTGTGGAAGGCGTATGGTTCACCTTATGCCGGTTCTTCCCGGTATTATGTGAATCGATCCATTGCTGTTCGGGCAATTGTAATTTTGCAAAAATCTGAGACATGTACGATTAAGCGATTAAATTACGTTCAGGCATTTAGAAAATTATATGCCGGAATGATCGTGAATACGTGGAATGCATCGTATGTACAGATGATTATGGAGCTGCTGGGGCAATTGATCGCAGAAGTACCGGTGTATTGGCTGCAATGTACGCCGACAAAAGATGCCGTACTTTTATTAAAAAACACATTGGAATTAGAAGAGGAGGGATTCACGGGTGGAGATCCAGGCTGATGAAGTGTATTACGAAACTCCACTTACCAGTGCCCTTTTTCACAAAGCATCGCAAAAAAAGATACCGCTAAGCGGAACCTTTGAGGTCAGTCCCTTATGTAACTTTGATTGCCGGATGTGCTATGTAAGGCAAAGTAAACAGCAGGTAGATGCACATCCCAGAAAGATGCTGACATTAAAGCAGTGGAAGGAAATCGCAGATGCGGCAGAAAAAAAAGGGATGCTGTATCTGTTGATTACAGGTGGGGAGCCATTTTTATGGCCAGATTTTTGGGAACTGTATGAATATATCACAAAAAAGGGGTTTGTTGTTACGATCAATAGCAATGGCTCTTTGATTGATGAAGAAGTGGTCGCGCGTTTGCGTGAGAATCCGCCGTTTCGGATAAATCTTACACTTTATGGTGCATCAGATGAAACTTATGAACGACTTTGCAAGGTAAAGAATGGATTCAGCAAAGTTGACTATGCGATAACCGCTTTAAAAAAAGCGGGGATTCGTGTGAAATTAAATTGTTCTCTAACTCCGTATAATGTGTGTGATCTGGAAAAGATGATCCAATACGCACAGGAGCAGAGTGTGATTATAGAAACTAATACTTATATGTTTCCGCCGATTCGAAAATCACCCGATCAGGTGGGAACGAATGACCGCTTTTCACCAGAAGAAGCAGCAAAGTGGCAGCTGAGGCGCTATCAGCTCCAATATGGACAGGAACGTTATGAAGCGTTTCTGGAAGGTATCTGCAATGGGATGACACAGCCCGCAGGGCTTATGGATTCCTGCTACGAACATTCCGATGGAAGTGTTCGATGCAGAGCTGGAAAAGCAGCCTTCTGGATTACCTGGGATGGGTATCTTACTCCCTGTGGCATGATGCCGATTCCCAAGGTGGATTGTGTAGAAACGGGCTTTGAACAGGCATGGAATCACATTACAAAAGAAACCGAAGAAATTTGTTTATCTGGCGTTTGCGAAAGCTGTGCCAATCAAGGAATCTGCCATTCGTGTGCCGCAATGGCAATCGCCGAAACCGGAGAATTTGGAAAGATTCCGCGGTATTTATGTGAAATGATGCAGGCGATGAAAACAATCGCGCAGATTGAAAGGAAAAAAGCAAAGGAAGTACGGGAACTGGAACAGCCCGTCAAAAACTTTAGCAGAAAGGTGGAGTAGAAGAATGAAACATGTGAAAAAAGTCTTGGCGTTCTTGCTGGTGCTCTGCATGGCAATGGAACCGTCGTTTTCCACTTTTGCAGTGGATAGGACGGCTTCGAATACAGAGATGACAGCGGAAGCTGCATTGGAGCAGGAAACGCAGGAAGCTGCGTCTTTACAGGCGCAGACAGAGGAAACACTGTCTGATGAGCAGCAAACAGAAGAAATGCTGACGGATGAGCAGCAGACAACGGAAGAATCTTTTGCAAAGCAAGAAGAAACTTTAGAAAAACAGCTGTCAATCAGCGCACGGACAGAAGAATCTTTGGATACAGCAGCTGTAGAGACCGCAGCAGAAACTGCATCTAGTAAAGCCGCATCCAAACCGGCAGATGGTGAAAACAGCGGACAGCCCTTCCCAAGCAATATTGGAGTTGGACATTATCGGATTCCGGCAATTCAAACCTTAGCGGATGGTACGTTAGTAGCATCAGCCGATGCTCGTTGGGGCGCATGGCAGAATCCCGATGATTGTGCAAATATTGATACAATCGTTTCCCGTTCAGTTGATAACGGAAAAAATTGGTCGTATACATTTGCCAATTATATTGCCGATTCTTCCAATACCAGAGATTTTAAAGCTGCAACCTTTATCGATCCGTCTTTAGCAACAGACGGAACGACACTTTATATGCTGACTGACCTGTTTCCGGGACAAAATGAATCTAAGAATTGTTCGGTAGCAGCTAAAACCGGAACCGGATTTGACAGTAATGGAAATCTGCTTTTAAAGGCGAATGCGAGTGCAAGTGATTTTTCATATTATTTGAAAGATGGCAAGATTTATCAGACATCCGATAACACAGAAGTTGCAGGCTATTCGGTAGATGCATATTTTAAATTATCCAAAGACGGTGAAGTATTAGGAAATTTGTTTACATATTCGACCTCTTATTTCCAGCCGTTAATGACCAGTTATCTGTATTTTACAACTTCTAAAGATGGTGGAGCAACCTGGTCAGAACCGAGATTGATTCCTGCAAAGAAAAGTACAGAAAATTACTATCTGGTAGGTCCTGGCCGAGGTCTTGTAACGACGGATGGCACGATTATTTTCCCGTGCTATACGAAGTTGTCAGGCAGTCAATTTTGTACCAGCTTATTCTATTCCGCAGATGGTGGTACAACCTGGAAGCGAAGTGAAAGTGCAACATTTGATACCAGTGAAGGTGATGTTGTCGAATTAGCAGACGGTACATTACGCTATTTCTATCGTCATAATACAGGCGATACTACTAAGTTGCAATATGTCGATATTACAGGCAATGCGAAGACCGGTTATACCTTTGGCAGTGCGGTTACAGTCAGTGGTGTTACTGTTTATTCGGGCTGTAATTTATCTGCAATCACCTATTCCAAAACAATCGATGGAAAACAGGTCATTTTAGTATCTTGCCCGACCAGTGGCAGAACAACTGGCAAGATTTTTACCTTTACAGTTGAATCTGATAAGCAATTAAAATTGGTTGCTACCTATACGGTAAATGGAACAGCTGCTTATTCCTATAGTTCTCTTACCGAACAGAAGGATGGTTCTATCGGTCTCTTATATGAAAAGGGAGATTCCGGAAGTATTACTTACACAAATCTGGCAGCAGAAACGGTAGCAGCAGGTGTGACATTTGATTCCAATGCAGGTTCTGACGGCTCTGACGGAGCAGAAACACCTGGTAATGGTTCTGATAACTCAGATGGTTCCAATAGTGTACCCGGAAATGGAAATGAAACTACTGATTCTGAATCTCCCAATGCAGAAACCGTGGATGTTCAATTGTATGTAGGAGAAGAACAAACATATCCCATTAAAGGAAAAGATTATACTGGCAATGTTGGCGAATACGATACTCGATATGTAGATGTTAAAGTTAATGGGGAAACAATTTCTGCTAAGAAAACAACGGAAAAAGTATCAAAAATTGAATCCGGCAAAAGCTATTTGATTTGTAATACGAATACGAAGACACTTTTGACGAGTAATTCAAACAGCCTTCAATTAAATGGCGAATTGTCACCTGATAGTACAAAATTGTGGACGATTACGGAAACAGATAATGGGTATGCGATGCAGAATACAGCTGGAAAGTATTTGACGATTAGCTCGAATAATGCAAGTCTTTCTGAAACTACCAATAATGCATTACAGTTAGAATTAAGTGATACTACATATAAAATTTATCAAAACATAGAAGAAAAAATCTGGATTTGGAGTCAGAATACACCTTATTATTTGACTGGAAGTAATACTTCAGTAAATGTAACATCTTCTTCCTCTGCCTCAGCTCAGTGGGAGTTCTATGAGATTGTAGAAACAGAAGCTTCTGCGAATACAACGGTTTCCATCAAGGGTCTTTCCGCGGGAGAAACATCGGTTCAGGTGGGACATGTTACGTATCGTATTACCGTTCTGCCGCTTCCGGATTATGTTGTGATCGAAAATACTCCTTTCCTCGGCGGTCAGGGTCAGGGAGATGGTCAAAAACTGACAGGTTTGGTTATTACTGCGGGAACGACGTATCCGATTAAGCTGGCAGATGGAAAAACAGCGACAAGCTGGACTTCTGCGGATACTGCGATTGCAACAGTGGAGGATGGAACTGTAACTGGTGTGAAAGAAGGGAAAACCACGATCACAGCAGTTATCGATGGAGTTGCGTATACAATTCCTGTAACCGTATTGCCGGGTCCGACCTCGACTGATCGAACGATTATTGATGCATATAGTGCACAGGTTACGAATTGTACGGCTTATTACAGTATTAACAGTGGTGAGATCGTGGAATTTGAATTGGGTACACAGGTTTATGCAGAGTATAATAAGGGAGAAACACGTCTGATCACCTTTTTGGCAAAACCCAAGGAAGGCTATGCGCTGACCTGGGTAGGAGATAAGGCGGGTACTTATTTCCATGCTGTTCGAAATGAAGATGGAACGGGCTACGGCTATCAAGGAGAGACAGATGATGATACCTTATCAAAGAATTCAACAGGATATACGTATTTCCATGATCAGCTGATTGGATTTGTTGTCAATAATTCTGGTTCAAAAGCAGCTACTGTAGATGAAGTTCATGATTTGCTGAATCGTGCAACTGAATTGGAGTGCGATGGTGGGTATATGTATTCGAAAGGTACCGGATACACAGATGATATTGTATCCTATGCTTCTTTTATTGCAGAGCCGCTTCCGACAGTAACGAAAACAGTAGCAAAAGTAAATGGCGAATCCTATGTGGCTGGAAAGACGGCAATTCACGTAGGAGATACGATTACCTTTAATGTAGACGTAACTCAGTATGCGCCAGAAGGAAATTATAATGCGATTGGCAGAACCGATGGCAAAGAGGAGGGTGCTTCCAATATTACCTATACCAATGAACTGCTGACGGATAATCTGGAAAATGCATTGTTTGCAAACAAGAAGAATACGACTACACCGACGTTATCGGATACCGCAGTTACTTCCAATACTATTACAACCTATGAAGTAACGTATCCGGTTACAGAGGCGGATTTGGATACAAAGATTCGCAATACAGTCGATTTAACGTATACATATCAGTCTAAATATAGTAAGGGAACCTCAAAGCGTTCTGCGCAGGCTGAGGCTTCGGTTAGTGTATTGACTGGAACACCAGATGATCTTGTGATTGACTTTGGCCTTCCGGTAACAGTAGACTGTTCTAAAATCACCAGTTATGATTTCAAAGAAGGCAGTGCTCTTTATGGTACGGTAGCAGTATCTGGAAAGACTGCTACGTATACACCGAATCAAACTTTAAAGGGTGCAGATTTGGTGACCTTGACCAATGAAAGAGGTGCGGAGTATCAATTTACGGTATATCCGGCTACTACGATTTATTACGAGGAAACCTTTGCAAAAGCAAATGGATTTAAACCGATCGCTACTGGAACTGGAAGTGGAACACAGCAGACTGCGGTTCCGGGACAGAGTGATGCGTTCCAGTATGGTTACGATGCTGCTTATGCAAAAGAACAAACAGGACCTAGTGCAGGTACAGAATTAGTAAGTGAGCAGACGGGAGACACAGCTGAATTTACCTTTATGGGAACGGGTGTGGACATCTATGCAAATACTTCTGCAACATCGGGAACGGTAAGTATTCAAGTGAAGCAGGGGGATACCCTGAAAAAACTGCTTGCAGTGGATACTTCTATGAAAGTTGGAACATCAGCAGCTACCTCTGGACAGAGTGTAACGGCATATCAGGTTCCGATTGCCAGCATTCAGATGCGTGAAGCTGGAACGTATACGGTGATCATTTCACAGGTAAAGAGCAAGAATGCAGATTGTACAAATCGCGTCAGCCTGGATGGTTTCCGCGTATACAATACGCTTCAGACAGAGGAAGCAAATACAGTCTATGCACAAGATAACGAAGCAAATCCGACCTATACAGAGCTTCGTAACCATGTATTAAGCGGACTCAATGTTGAATCTGTTAAAAATGACAGTCAGTATGCAAACCAGATTGCTGGAAATATTTGGAGCCAGATTTATGCATCAGAAGATGTAAAAGGCGGTGCTGTGATTCTGGATTCTGCCAGCAACCCTTATACAGAGGGCAATGTAAAGGATCTTTTGGACAATGGACCGAAGAATGAACTCTATCTGTATCCGGGTCAGACGATTACGTTTAACTTAAAGGCTGCTGCACAGATTGGTCTGAAAGCACTGGATCAGACGGTTACATATAAGTTGAATAATTCAGATCAGAATGTAACATTAACCAGTAGTACAGATATGTTCTATAAGGTCGGAGCCGGAACGGTTACGATTTACAATGCAGGAAACACAGGTATTCTTTCGATTACAAAGGTTAAAGCTTGTAATACAGCAGCAGCAACGGATCTGTTTGTAGACTTAACAGAAGCCGATCTGATGCCGGCGTTGTTATCACTTGGTTATGAAGCAGAAAAACCGATCGTTGATGCCGTTATGAATGTAAATCTTGTTGATTATACAGGCAATGTAATCGCATCCACCGCACTTACTGCAAGTGGAGAAGAAGGCAGTGAAGCTGTATTTGCGGCAGAGACTGTAAAAGAAGCAGCTCATTCTATTCTGCCCGAAGGTTACGCGTTTGCAGAAGAAACTGCAATCATGGATCAGACAGCAGTTTATGGCAAAACCGCAGAAACAACAGTTCTCATTGGCAAGGTTGCAACCTTACAGGTAACTTATAAGAAATTATTTGGTCAAACCGTAGGAGCCGCTGTTTTAACTGGTATTCAGACAGCAGAAGGCGATACATATTCCTTTAGCGCAGCGGATATCAAAAATGCAATACCGGATGGATATTGGACGGTGAAACTGTGGGGAACCAAAGTAAAATACGGTGCTGTAAAAGAATTAACGGTAACTGTATTTTAAACGAGGGGACACGACCCGATATGCGATTCAAGCATAAGTAAAATT
>CAZTHP010000104.1:0-8138 GCA_964613155.1 uncultured Lachnospiraceae bacterium
AAATATCATTAAGAAAACACAAAGGAAAAGTTGCCAATGATTACTTGACACAAACGAAATGAAACGTATATTTGCATCTTACCAGGGAATCTGCTATACTGATTACAATCTGCGCCAATTCCTCATCGTATCTGGATATGGCGTATAACACAGTAGAAATGAGGTTTTCCAAATGAAATACGATTTTACTTCGATCTTGGATCGCCACGGCAAAGATTCCCTGGCGGTGGATGGTCTTCGTGAAAATGGGGCTTCCGGCGATGGATTTGCACCCCAGAAACCCAAGGAAGGATTTGATTCCATTCCGATGTGGGTTGCCGATATGAATTTTCCTGTTGTTCCGACGATCACAGAGGCGATCAGCAAACGCCTTTCTCATCCGACCTTTGGATATTTTCAGCCGACAGAAGCATATTTCAATGCGATCATTCACTGGCAGAATATCCGAAATGGGGTAACGGATCTGACTTCTGAAGCGATCGGCTACGAAAACGGAGTATTGGGCGGCGTTGTTTCCGCGGCAGAAGCATTTACCGCACCTGGCGATAGTATTTTACTGCACAGCCCTACTTATATCGGCTTTACCAACTGCCTGACCAACATCGGACGTAATCTGGTCTTGAGTCCTTTAAAGCAGGACGAAAATGGAATCTGGCGCATGGATTATGAGGATATGGATGCGAAATTAAAACAGCATCATATTCACCTAGCTGTTTTTTGCAGCCCGCACAACCCCTGTGGCCGTGTGTGGGAACCGGAAGAAATTCAAAAAGCAATGGAAGTGTACCGTGCTAATGACTGCATCGTAATCTCCGATGAAATCTGGTCCGATATCATCTTAACGGATGCGCATCATACACCGACCCAGTCTGTCAGTGAGGATGCAAAAAATCGTACAATTGCTCTCTATGCGCCTAGCAAAACATTTAATTTAGCTGGATTGATCGGCTCTTACCATATTATTTATAATTCTTATCTGCGTGACCGTGTTCTGGCACAGAGCAGCAAATCTCACTATAATTCGATGAATGTGCTAAGTATGCATGCCCTGATCGGAGCTTACCAGCCAGAGGGAGAAGAATGGGTAGATGAACTTTGTGAAGTGATCACACAAAATCTCCAATATGCCTGCGATTATATGGAAGAACATTTTCCGCTGATCCAATTTTCCAGACCGCAGGGTACTTATATGTTATATCTGGACTGTACCAAGTGGTGCAGTGCGCATGGAAAAACATTAGAACAGCTTTTACAGGCAGGATGGGATGTCGGTGTTACCTGGCAGGATGGACGTCCATTCCACGGTCCCTGCTCCATTCGCATGAATTTTGCACTGCCATTCAGCCGTGTAGAAGAAGCGATGAAACGCTTACACGATTTTGTTTTTTAAAGTTTAGCAAAAAAAGTTCTTTTTTAAAAAGTTCGACTTCGAAAAAGCTTTTTGCCATTTTTCATTCTTAAATAAAGATACCGGGATTCTCTTTGTCCTGCATTATCAGCAGTTCCTTCACAAAGAGTCCCGGTATCCTACTATAAATCCTTTTCGTTCTGTTTCGTTTTCCCAAACAGAAATTCCGCTTGAAAAAACATTTCTATTCACCCTTCACTTAACACTTCTCTGCGATTTCATAGATCAAGGCTTCACTGTCATCCCAACCTAAACAAGGATCCGTGATCGAGCGTCCATAAACACCGTCTCCAATCTTCTGACAGCCTTCTTCCAGATAACTTTCGATCATAAAGCCTTTCACCAAATCATGCACATCCTGAGAATAGTTGCGGCTGTTTAATACTTCTCTGGCAATTCGAATCTGTTCTTTAAACTTTTTGCCGGAATTTGCATGATTGGTATCGACGATACACGCCGGATTCTTTAAATTCTTTTCTGCATACAATTCACATACATGGCGCAGATCTTCATAATGATAATTGGAGTAATTGGTTCCATGATGATCGGTATAGCCACGCAAAATCGTATGCGTCAGATCATTTCCGCTTGTCTGAACTGCCCAGCCACGGAAAATAAATTCATGAGCGGACTGTCCGGCAATAACCGAATTCATCATAACAGAGAGATCACCACTGGTCGGATTTTTCATACCGGCGGGAACTGTCATACCACTGGCAACCAGACGATGCTGCTGGTTTTCAACCGAACGTGCGCCAATCGCAACATACGATAAAATATCTTGAAGATAACGATAATTCTCCGGATAGAGCATCTCATCTGCGGTCGTAAAACCGGTCTGCTTGATCACATTCATATGCAGATGACGAACTGCTAATACGCCATGATACAGATCCGACTGTTTCTCTGGATCAGGCTGATGCAAAATCCCTTTATAGCCCAGTCCTGTAGTACGTGGCTTGTTCGTATAAATACGCGGCACGATAATAATGCGATCTTTAACTTTCTCCTGAACCTTTGCCAGTCTGGTACAATACTCCAAAACAGCATCTTCGTGGTCAGCCGAGCAGGGACCGATCAATAACAGGAAACGATCGTCCTCTCCTGTAAACACCTTGCGAATCTCCTGGTCTCGTTCTTCTTTAATCTGTACCAATTCCTGACTCATCGGGTATAATTCTTTTGTTACCATGGGAATTGGAAGTTTTTCAATAAAATGAAACATGTTTTCCTCTTTTCTGCACCATACAAACGGACGCAATCTCAATATAATTTCGCTTTCTTTTATTATAATCAGCCAAATCTGCAACGTCAAGTAGTTTAATGCTTTAAAGTTAAAAATTTTTCATAAAAATACCCATTACTTCCGCTCTCATTTTCTTTGTGCCCGTACCATTTAAAGCGACTCCATTTAAAGTGACTCCTTTTAAAGCAGTTCCATCAATTCTTCTTTGGTCAATTCTGCCAGACTGACCTGATTTCCCGACAAGATCTGATCTGCCAAATTCTGTTTTGCTTCCTGAAGTTTCAAAATATTTTCTTCAATTGTTCCCGAAGCAATCAAACGGTAAACATTGACTTCCCGCGTCTGTCCGATACGATGTGCACGGTCAGTTGCCTGATTTTGTGCAGCTGCATTCCACCAGGGATCATAATGGATCACGATATCTGCCCGCGTAAGATTCAGACCGGTTCCCCCTGCTTTCAAAGAAATCAGAAATACAGGAACCTCTCCTTCTCCAAAACGCTCAACCAACTGCTGCCGCTCCTGCTTTCCCGTCTGTCCGGTCAGCTTAAAGCACGGAATTTCCTCCTTCTTTAAGCGCTGCTCGATCAAGTCCAGCATACGGGCAAATTGTGAAAAAATCAAAATGCGATGTCCGCCTTCCAGACACGAATGCAGCAATTCCATCAAGGCTTCCATCTTGGCATTGACGGCATGAAATTGATCGTACACCAATGACGGCGCACAGCAGATTTCCCGCAGTTTTGTTAGATCAGATAAGATCATCGTCCGATTCTTCCGAAAAGAATCTTCCGTTTCATGAGCCAACTGTTTCTTCATACGATAAGCAAATGCCGTATACAGCTTCTTTTGCTCACCTTCCAGCACCGGATATAAAATGGTTTCACATTTCTCTGGAAGCTCTGTCAGAACCTCTTTTTTCAGACGGCGCAGAATAAAAGGAGAAATCAGATCATGCAGTCTTGCCGTGATCCGTTCATCCTGATCTTTTTCAAAGGGCAATTCAAAAATCGTCCGAAAGCGATTGTAGGAATATAGAAATCCCGGCATCAAATAATCAAAAATACTCCACAATTCACGCAGATGATTTTCTACCGGCGTTCCCGTCAGCGCAAAACGACGAACTGCTGAGATTTTCTTTACCGCACGTGCTGTTTGCGTTCCCTGATTTTTAATATATTGTGCTTCATCCAAGACCTGCAGTCGAAACGTATATGCGCGATACAAACTGATGTCCCTGCGCAAAAGATCATAGGAAGTAATCCAAATCTGTCCCTTGGGTCCCTCTTTCAAAAGCTTCTTACGCTCACTGCCATTTCCTGCAATGATCACAGTCGTCAGTTTCGGCGCAAAACGGGCAATTTCATGCGCCCAATTGTACAGGAGCGAAGACGGGCATACGATCAGGGAAGGGTGTTCTTGGTTCCCTCGACCTTCTGCCGATTCTCTCGCAGATTGCGTTTGATCCGTGAGACCTTCTGCTGATTCTCTCGCAGATTGTGCTTGATTCGTGAGACCTTCTGCCGATTTCTCATCAGAAACCACATTTTTTTCATAAATCCGCACCAACAGCGCAATCACCTGAATGGTCTTTCCCAGACCCATTTCATCTGCCAGAATCCCGCCAAATCCCATCCGATCCAACATCGCCATCCACTGATAGCCTTTTACCTGATATTCCCGCAAGATCGACTGCATCGACACCGGAACAGGCTCTGGCTTATCATCCCGCTTATCCAAACAATTTGTCAAACGGTCAAAATACGCATCGTGATCATACTCCGTGTGATACGTTTCCAATAATTTTTTCAAATACAGGGCGCGGCTTCCAGAAATCCCCGTAACATGTTCGGTAATGTCTTTTGCACGCACCTGAAGTCCTTCCATCAATTCTGGTAAAATATCCAATTCCCGATTCTGAAATAAGACATAGCTTCCATCCTTTAACTGATAGTAGGTCTTCTTTTCCTCATACTGATTTAAAATCTGTACCAGTTCTTTTGGAGTCAGCCCTTCCATATCCAGAGAAAGCTCCAGCCAATCGGAAAATGCCTGAATATGGAATTTCAGCTGTTTCGGCTGGCGGATTTTGAGCTTCTGAAGCGAATCGGATAAAAAGACCTCTCCTAAGACTGCAAACTCCGCAAATCCACCGGCAGCCAGCGAAAGAGCCGTTTTCTGATCTCCATACGTTGTCAACAAGCCTTTTTCCGGGTAACGCCGCTCGAAATACTGTCCCGCTGTCAGTGCGATCTGTTTTTCTTTTACACGGTCTCTCCAGGAAAGATCTGGATTTTCTCCGCGGATCGGATGAAAGGAAACCTCTCCATAATGGTGTACGATTTCCAGCGTAATCTCCATTTCCTGCTGCCGGTCAAAGAAAAATTCCGTACGCAGCATCCGCGTTTCATACGCCGTCAAATCAACTTCTTCGCAATCAATGGAAACCGATTGGCGCAGCAGCGGCAGTACATTGGCACAAAAACCTGGCATATCGGCATCACTGATACGCACACGCGCAGGCTGTTCTTCACAATGTTTCAGCATTTCCAATAAAAACGGCTTCATCAAACGACTGTATGCAGCATCTGCAATCCGAAGGGTACTGCCTTCTATCGAGTAAAGGTATTTCTGACCGCCAAAAACAAACAATTTATTTTGTATTATTAGATAAACACCCAAATTATGACGCATGGGATTTCGGTAGCGCAATTGCAGATGAAAATCCGGGTTTTCATGGAGAATTTTGACATATCCGGATCGGGATAAACTTTCCTCCGCTTCCACTAAAGGATCGGTAAATGCCTGAAACAGAAAATCTAGATCATCCGTTCCTACAAGCAAACCAGCGCCGTCTCTGCTGTACATAGAAGCGGCATGATTGCGTGAACGTCTCACCCCCTCCGACTCCCGCTTTTCCATTTCATCATGAATCCGCAGCAGTACTTCCAGTAATGCAAGACTCTCTGTATCAAATGCCTCCGGTACATGGTAAAAATCCAAAAACTTTCCATACAGATATTTACTGCCTGTACGAAATGCTTCCAGCAGATCGGCAATATTTTTTACCTTATAATATTTGCCGCTGCCAATTTTCAGATGCAGCGCCAATCTGCAATCTTTTCCTGCAAAATTCTCAAAAACAGGTTCATTTGAGGTTGCTTCCCGCCACGAAAGGACCGGCATCACATGCACCCGTTCTTCTTCACTTTTTGTCTGTTTTACAAAACGCGCCAGCATCTCCTGCTGGCGCATCTGTCCGTACACTTCGATCATAGGGCGCACAAAGTCCTCGGATTCCATATTCTGTGTTTCGGTTAATTCCATCCAGTTTAACGCCGCAGCCACTGCATGGACACAAAGATGTCCTTTCTGGGAATCCGAGCGCATACAACTACAGCGGGAAGACAGAATCTTCCCGCTGTGTATTGTAAAACTAACCTGTTTTTCCGTCTCATGATCTCTATGCACCAGCGCAGTTACTTTAATCTCGTCTTTCCAGAAACTCTTTGCAGAATGCAGCTTGATCTGTCCCATCTGACAGATCTGCTTTCCTTCTTCAAATGTCCGGCTGCTTCCAGCCAGCGCTTGTATCATCTTACGGGTAATGGCCATGAAAATGTCACCTACATCCTTTCCGGTGCTTCAAATCCCAGCAGATCAATACAGGTCTCTAAAACCTGACGTGTCAGCAGAAGCAGACTAATGTAGCCAGCTTTTACCTCTGCATCCTCCTCTGCCAAAATTCTGGTTTCATGATAAAATTTATTAAATGCATTCGATACTTCATAAATATACGCACACAGCTTATGCGGTGCTGTTTCGGTAAATGCAGCCTCAACTGTATCAGCAAAACGAGTCAATACCAGCTGCAGTGCTTTTTCACTTGCACTGCGGGCAGGTGCTGCTCCTGCCAGAAGCTTCTGTGCACCTTCGCTGTCCTCATATTTATGAATGATCGACTTAATTCGTACGATCGTATATAAAATATACGGACCGGTGTCTCCTTCAAAAGAAGTAAAACGCTCTACGTCAAATACATAATCTTTTCCTGCCTGATTTGACAGATCGCCGTACTTGATCGCAGATAAAGCAACCACTCTTGCGGTATCCATTGCTTCTTCTTCAGAAACGGTACGATTTTCCTTAATCTTGTCGTAAACAGCCTCTGTGATCTCACGAATGAGCACTTCCAGACGCATCACACCGCCATCTCTTGTCTTAAACGGCTTTCCGTCTTTTCCATTCATCGTACCAAAGCCCAAGAAACCAAGGCGTGTTTCCGGTCTTACGATTTCTGCTTTTCTCGCAGTACGGAATACCTGTCTAAAATGCATCTCCTGACGCTTATCGACTACATACAGCACATAATCCGGTGCAAATAATTTCTCACGTTCTACTAACGTTGCCAGATCGGTAGTAGAATACAGGGTTGCACCATCGGATTTTACGATGATACAAGGCGGTACCTCTTTGGTATCCGTTTCTTCCTTTACATCAACAACCATCGCGCCATTGCTTTCATACAGCAGACCCTTTTCTTTCATCATCTCGATCATATCCGGAATATAGGGCTGCGCATCGCTTTCCTTTTTCCAAAGATCAAAGGTTACATTTAAGAACTGATAATTCTTCTTTAAATCTGCTACCGATACATTTAAAATCTGATTCCAGATTGCACGATATCCTGCTTTTCCCTGCTGCAGCATAGCGGTTGCATCGTGTGCTTCCTGTGCAAATTCAGCATCTACTTTGGATTTTGCACTGGCTGCCGGGTAAATTTCCTCTAATTCACTAATTGTGAAAGGTGCTTCCTTCGGATAGTCACCTGTATACGTATCATCAAAATAAACCAGCTCCGGCTTGCGGTTTTTCAGTTCTGCAATAATCAATCCCATCTGCAGACCCCAGTCACCTAAATGCACATCGCCTACTACATCATATCCCACATAGCGGCCGATCCGCTTCAGACTCTCTCCAATGATCGCCGAACGAAGATGACCTACGTGCAGCGGTTTTGCTACATTAGGACCGCCGTAATCAATGATCATCTTCTTGCCCTGTCCCAAATCTGCACAACCCAGATGCGCATCTTCTGCTTCTTCTTTCAAATAAGAGGCTACAAAGCCTTCCTTAATCTTTAAATTGATAAATCCAGGCTTTACGACCTGTACTTCTGAAAAAACATCACAGTCCTGCAGTGCAGCTACTACATCCTCTGCAATCATAAAAGGTGCTTTGTGATACGCTTTTGCAGCCGCCATCGCACCATTACACTGATATTCACATAAATCAGGACGATTTGATACCGTTACTTTTCCATAAGAAGCATCATAACCAGCACGTTCAAATGCCTTCATCAACTCGCCTGATAATACCGCATGAAACTTTTCCATAAATTTCTCCTTATCAACGGACATCCTGCTGTCCGGATCTCATCCTGCAATCTTCATTAGAAACAAATTAGTCTGCCTGTACAGACCG
>CAZTHP010000105.1:0-8083 GCA_964613155.1 uncultured Lachnospiraceae bacterium
CTGTTACTGTTTCATCTACTTTTTTATAAGTTGATTCGCTGTTACTGTTTCATCTGCTTTTTATAAGTTGATTCGCTGTTACTGTTTCATCTACTTTTTTATAAGTTGATTCGCTGTTACTGTTTCATCTATTTTTACAGGTTTGATCGGCTTTTGCTGTTCGATCAAGAAATCAATATAAACGAGGAAATTCATCATGTTAGGAACACTTGTCAATACCGGCACGATTCTGGCCGGCAGTGTAATCGGAAGTATTTTCCGAAAAGGAATTAAAGAAGAATATCGAGAAGGTCTATTTACCGCTATGGGACTGGCAGTTACCGGACTTGGTTTTCACAATGCTTTGCAAAATATGTCGCAAAGCGATTATCCGGTGCTTTTTATTATCAGTCTGGCACTCGGAAGTTTAGTGGGTACGATCCTCGATTTAAATGGAAAGTTTCAAAGATTGTCCTCCCGATTTGCTTCGAGTAAGCTGGGCGAAGGGCTTTCCACAGGAATTTTGCTATTCTGTATCGGAACGCTTTCGATTTTAGGTCCGATTCAAAGTGCCCTTTCCGGCGATCACACCTATCTGTTCACCAATGCTACACTGGATTTTGTTACCTCCATGGTTCTTGCTGCAACATATGGTATCGGTATGGCACTTGCTGCTATCGTTTTATTCTTGTGGCAAGGCAGCATCTACGTTGCCGCTTTATTTTTAGGCAATTTTATGACAACCGCTATGATGACGGAAATTTCCATTATCGGAGGCTTTTTAATCGTAGGCTCCGGACTTTCAATTTTAGGGGTAAAGGACTGCAAAACACTCAATTTACTGCCGGCGTTGCTGGTACCGATCATCTGGTTTTCAATTACAGGATGTTTCTAAACCATGATCAATTGGTCTTTGTTGACTGTTTCCCAAACAGCTGGCTATTGTTCTTTAACCTGCTGTTTCTCAAGCAACTGGTTATTGTTCTTTGACCTGCTGTTTCTCAAGCAACTAGCTATTAATCTTTGATCTGTTGTTTCTCAAGCAACTAGCTATTAATCTTTGATCTGTTGTTTCTCAAACAGTTGGTTATTGATCTACTGTTTTCCAAGGATCGCTGGATTTATACAGAAAGGATGTTTTTATGCATTGGGATGTTTTTTTCAACGCTTTTCATTGTGAAATTCTGCTGCGCCTGGTTCTTTCTACTTTTCTGGGCGGTCTTTTAGGCTTTGAACGTACGCATGCTGGTCGTGCTGCTGGTCTTCGTACCTATGCGATTGTCTGCTGTGCTTCCTCGCTCATTATGATGACGAATTTATATATTTTTCATAATCTGCAGGCCTCTGATCCCACCAGGCTGGGCGCGCAGGTTATCAGCGGAATCGGTTTTTTAGGAGCAGGTTCTATTCTAATTACTGGCAAATACCGCCAACATATTAAAGGGCTTACCACTGCGGCAGCACTTTGGGCAAGCGGCGCGATTGGACTTGCCTGTGGATGCGGCTATTATTTTGCTGCAATTTCTGCTACTTTACTGATCTTTTTTGCTATGCATTTTCTGGGAATTCTTGAAAGAAAGATGATGATGCAGGATCAATCGCCTGTCCTTTACATGGAATTAGATTCCTTACAGAATATGAACCAGATTTCGGATTTTTTTCGGCAGCTTTCCATTTCAATCGAAGATATCCGCTTATCCCGCCCCTTTCTGGCAGAAGCCGGAACTGCAGTTACGTATATTCTGATTCTTCCTAAAGGAATGAAGCATACTAAATTGATTGAAGAATTGGCACAAATCGAACACGTTATTTACATAGAGGAAACACGTTAAAATACGTTAAGAAAGGAATTGTTTATGAATCCACGACAAATTCGAGATTACCATATTACAATCGGCTCCTTACCGCCTGGCAAATCTAATTCAATCACCGATATTCCCGGTGTGACAGTTGGACATGCAACAATTGATACGCCCCGCCACAAAACCGGCGTAACCGTTATTCTGCCTTGTACCGATAACATTTTTTCTCATAAGATGGTCGCTTCTTCATATGTACTGAATGGCTTTGGGAAAACAAGCGGTACACTCCAGATTCAAGAGCTTGGTACACTGGAATCACCGATTGCTTTGACTAATACATTAAATGTAGGACGCGTTCAAGATGCTCTGGTCACGTATATGGTTGAACAATGTGAAAAGGAAGATTATCCACTGTTTTCGCTTAACACAGTGGTTGGAGAATGCAACGATTGCCATTTGAATGATATTAAGGAACGAGCAGTCGAAGCTTCTCATGTTTTTTCCGCCATTCAATCTGCTGGGATTGCCTTTGAACAAGGAGATGTCGGTGCTGGAAAGGGAACGATCTGTTATGGATTAAAGGGCGGTATTGGCTCCGCATCCCGTCAGATTTTGATCAACGGACACTGTTACCATTTAGGTGTGCTTGTACAATCCAATTTTGGAAAAATGGAGGACTTGATCATACAGGGACGGGAAATTGGCAAGATGATTCAGCAGGATCTGAAAAAACCTTCCTCTCCCGAAAAAGACGAAGGTTCAATTATGTCGATTATTGCCACAGATCTTCCTTTATCCTCTCGCCAGCTGCACCGTATTTTAAAACGCGCTGCGATTGGATTAGGACGAACCGGCTCTCACGTTGGACATGGAAGCGGTGATGTTATGATCGGCTTTTCTACCGCTTCCCGTATTCCTGCCATTTCAGACCAGGCAATACAAGCCATTCCTACCTTACACGAATCTTTGATGGATCTGCCTTTTCAGGCTGTGATTGAAGCAGAAGAAGAAGCCGTTCTCAATTCCTTAGTCGCTGCCGATACAGTCTGCGGATACAACGGGGAAATTCGCCACGGAATCGGACCTTGGCTTGAGAAATTTTTCTCTTAATTTTTAATTTTCACTTGTTCGTTCCAATTGTTTCTGTCGGTTTCTAAATTATTTTCGATTATTTCTATTTCCGATTATTTCAATTTCCGATTATTTCTATTTGCAATTACGCAACTTCCAGTTGTCTCCTATTTGATTTTACTGGAAGTTGTTCTATTTTATCTTTTCTTTCTTAACGAAATTTTATTCTATTTTATCTGTCTTCCCTTTTTCAGTTTCCAGTTCTCTCATCATCACTCAGTTCCCACATCGCTGCAATTGCTACATCCACTTCTTCTTCGGTATTGTAATGAGAAAAACTAAAACGAACTGCACCTTGTTTTTCGGTTCCTAATGCCGCATGCAGTAAGGGCGCACAATGCGCACCAGGGCGCGTACAGATTCCATACGTCATAAATAATTCATCGCTGACCTCGGAAGAATCATAATCCCCCAAATTCAGTGCGACAATAGGACAGCGTTCTTTCTGCCTGCAAAAATCACCATAAATTTTAATCGAAGGAATTTCTTTGATGCCTTCATAAAAACGCCACATCAGCATCTGTTCTTTTTGCCGGATTGTATCCAGTCCGACTTCATTCAGATACGAAATCGCCGCTCCAAGACCAGCAATTCCATGACCATTTAACGTACCTGCCTCTAATGCTGTCGGCATTTCCGATGGATGTTTTTTTAAATAAGTCTGTACACCGCTTCCGCCAGATTTCAGAGGACGCACCGCCAGACCTTCCCGCACATAGATGCCGCCGGTTCCCTGCGGTCCCAGCAAGCTTTTATGCCCTGTAAAGCATAAAATATCAATCCCCATATTTTGCACCTGAATCGGAAAGACTCCTGCTGTCTGCGAAGCATCAAGAATCAGCAAAAGACCATGCGCATCTGCAATGCTTCGTATTTTTTCAAGATCTACCAGATTTCCAGTCAAATTGGAAGCATGTGTACATACGATTGCTTTCGTATTCGGACGTACACTTGTCTCAAAATCCTCATAGCAAAGCACGCCCTGTTGGTTTGCTTTTACAAAAGTCACTTCCATTCCTTGTTCGTTCAATTCATAAATGGGACGCAAAACGGAATTATGCTCTAATTCCGTTGCAATGATATGGTCTCCTGGATGGAAAATTCCTTTTAAAGCAAGATTTAAACTTTCTGTTGCATTCGCTGTAAAAGCAATCTGCTTCGGTGCTTCTGCTCCAAAAAATTCTGCCAGTTTGCACCGCGTATCAAAAATCACACGGGAAGCATCCAGCGAAGCCTCATGTACGCCTCTGCCGGAATTTCCCATTGTATTCATAGCCTGTACTACGGCTTCTATCACTTGCGACGGTTTTCTCCGTGTTGTCGCTGCATTATCCAAATAAATCATCACATTGATTCCAATCCTTATTTCTGACACTACCCCATCCGTGCTAAAACCCAGTCCAGGTCTGTGATCAGATTTAAAATCTGTTTTCGGTACAATCTTCCCGAACAGGCTTCATTGGGAACGGGGATAAACACAGCATTTTGGGGACAGATGGGTTGATACATCGGGTCTGCGATTACGATTTCCATTCCTTCCAATGCTTCGATCAAATCTTCTTCATCGGGCGCGGCGATATCGTGTTCCCGCAAGATCTCAAAATCACATTCTGTGTCACAAAGTACCGTCACCTTGCATTTTTGCGCCATTTCCAATGCCTGTGCGAGTGAAAGTGCCGTTACTTCCTCACCAATAACCGCAATGTGGGAAAACGAACGATTTTCGCAGCTAACCGAAGCTTGTGGTTGCGCAGATTCGCCTGTTTCCTGACTTAACAAAACATGCTTTTTCATAGATTCGCCTGCTTCCTGGCTTCGACAAATCTGATTTTCCCCTGTTTGTACCGCTTTCAAAAGATTTTCCTTTACCACTTCTTGATAGGCGGTATGGGAAGCAGAGCCAAATGGCACACCTATAACGTAAGGGATTTGACATAATTCCTGGAGAGCCTTTGCAGCACCAAGACCGGCAGAGGAAACCACCAGATTTACTCGTGCGCGTCCTGCTTCGGTCAATTCCTCCAGAGAAGATCCCATCGCCCAACGGGAAATGACTTCAAATCCGGAATGTTCCAAAAATGCTGCGATAGAACGATCCGCGCCATTCGTTGAGAAATCAAGCGGTGTCAGTCCCAAAATATTAACTGAAAGTGTTTCGGTTTTCGGAACATCCCGTTTTACAAACCGTCGCACAATACCTTCTAATGCCATAGAAGCACCTGGTATATAGGTTTTCATACCTGTTGTCGCAAAACCCAGACAAGGAATTGCGGTACGTTGTTCGATCAAGGCTGCGACTGCTTCATAATCAAATCCTGTCATCGCAGAAATCGGAGAACCCGCCAGTGCAATAAATTTGGGGTGCAGTTCCTCAGCTGCTGCCGCCACATCATTGACCAATTTTTCATCGTCTCCCATGATTGCTTCCATTTCCGAAAGAGCCGATATATAAATCATACTATCCATATCATACCAGCGCGGTTCATCATGCGTAGTATAAGTAGAATTGCAGCCCGATGCATCGTGCATAACGACCATGCCGCCCAGTTCAAATAAGGCAGATGCTACGCCAAATACATCCGCTGAATAGGTCGAAATAATCCTTGCTGTCTGTTTCATAATCGATTTTCGCTACTCCCTTCCCCATTTTAAATGATTCCATTTTCCTATATCGTGAACTATTTGTCTTTTCTTTTAAATCAGTCGATTTCCTATATCATGAACTATTTATTTCTTTTAAATCAGTCGATTTCCTATACCCTAAACTATTTATTTTTTCTTTTAAATCAGTCGATTTCCTTATAGACAGCAGCCTCCGCCCAGTCCTTTTCTTTGAATCAGATCGCGTGTATCCTTTTCCTCAGCAAATGCCTCCTGCATCCATTGAAGCGTTTTCCAGATGGTTTCATAGCCGATCAAACCACCGCCTTCTACCCGATTGACAAAATGCCCGGTATTTGTAAAATAAGCAGCTTTCTGCCCAACTGCCAGAAAATCAGACGGCTCTTTTGCTGCCATAAAACGCATTTTAGCATGAACCGTCGGATACAACTCCAAATCCGGATAATGCTTTTGCAAATAGGAAAATGTTTCTTTTTCTTCCCCGGAAATCGCATCCAGATACACTCGCTGTACTGAAAAACCAGCATCCAGCAGCAATTTTGCCAATCCCAACGGGCGTGGACAGTAGGTATAGTCGATTGCGATTGGTGTCTGCCCTATAATCTGAAGGGTTTCTTCCAGTGCTTTCTGACACTGCTCCCGCTTTTTCGTAAAATCTGGTACTGTAACTTTGGTGCCTAATTCTTTTGCCAGACGTAAAAAACCAGCTTCGATTTCTTCATAATCAAAACTAAACGGCATATAAATGTGCTTACCACCCAGTCGTTCCGCCAACATATCGCCGCCAGCCACCGCCGGTGGATAGTAAGAAATATAAACGGCACTTTCCGCCATTTCCTGATACTCCTCATACGTTTTACAAGAAGTAATCTCATGGATTCGAAGGTCATTTTCCTTTAAAAAACAAAGCAATTCACTGTCCGGATCTGTAGGAAGATCATTTCCGATGATTGCCACTGTATCCGTTCGAATCGAACGCTCTTTCAGCAGCATATATAAACGAGTCCGCATCAGCTGATCGGGTGTAAGACCGCTTTTTCGCATGATCGGATTCATGTAACAATCCACAAAATCAATTTCCGGATAACGGCTGCGCAGCTCTGCATAGATCATATCCAGGTCACACCCTGCAAAATGATGCACACAGCTGGTATAAATCAGCACTGCCGGCGGATAAGCCGGTAATTTTTCAAGAATATCGCAGGTTCCCTCAATGATCAATTCCTCCAGATCACCATCCAGCAGATTATGCTCCCGGATTGCAACCGTTGAAAACCGAGCCTGCTCTCCCATTTCCGCTGCCGTTAAAATAACACCACGCAAACAGCCCGCACCACAGACAAAAACCTGATGCGCCTGTGGGATCAGCATCCCTGTATGGACAATATTCCAGGTTCCTCTAGCAGGAGCAGAATATTCTAATCCTGAAACAAATGGCGCAGGAAAAGAAGCGTCCCGAATCGGCATCGCAGTCCCTTTTCCTTCCTGTTCTCCCGTTACTTTCTTTAACATATCCCGTCACCTCAAACTTCACAGCCTTCCAGCTTTCTTACTTTCACACACTCTCAACCTGCTGCTTCACAGCCTTTCAGCCATTTTACTCTCACACGCTCTCAATTCTTGCTGATTTTGCAGATTTCCAACATTTTTTCAGCCAATGTACGATATTCGCCTGCCATTGCACTGTCCGGAAATGCTTCCACTACTGTTTTTCCCAAGTCCTCTGCATCCTGTACCGTTTCACTGCGGCTTAATGTACCGATAATCTGGGAATGTACATCATCTGCTAACTCTGCCACTTTTCGGTCTTCTTCTTTTACATTACGCCGATTTAAAATAATCCCGCCCAATTGTGCGTAGCCGCGTCCTTTAAATCCTTCAATTGCAGCTGCAATATTAGCCGCTGCATGAATCGCCATATTTTCACCAGAGGTAATTACAAAAACCTGATCTGCATAGCCACCGCGCATCGGCATGGAAAAACCACCGCAAACCACATCACCCAGTACATCATAGATTACCACGTCTGGTTTATAAACTTCATAAGCCCCTTTTTCTGCCAATTTTTCCAACGCTGCAATAATTCCGCGTCCTGCACAGCCAAGTCCCGGAGTCGGTCCACCTGCCTCTACACAGATTACACCGCCATATCCGATCGTAACCATATCGTCCAGTGTAAAATCATTCTTATGCGTGCGCACCAATTCCAGCACAGTAGAGACTTTTTCCTTTCCATGAAGACTTACTGTAGAATCTGCTTTCGGGTCACATCCAATCTGCATTACCCGATATCCCATGTCACTAAATGCCGCGGAAAGATTCGAAACCGTAGTCGATTTTCCAATACCACCTTTTCCATAAACTGCAATCTTAATCATACGCATTCCTTTCTGTTCCTATCTACCTTTTCGTTTTCTATCGATACATCCTAGTCTGTATTAATACGTTCAGCCCGTATTGATACTTTCAGTCCGTATCCACAGTTTCAGCCCGTATTGATACTTTCAGTCCATATCCACAGTTCCAGCCCGTATTGATACTTTCAGTCC
>CAZTHP010000106.1:0-7962 GCA_964613155.1 uncultured Lachnospiraceae bacterium
TGCTTAAGGAATCAAGCGTTTATACCGGCTTTGCCGGTGGGAAAGTTGAGTTATTGAATTATAGAAAGTTAAGGTTAAAGTTAAAATAGAAATTTTATCAATTTCCATACATTTTCACAGTTTACAAAAAAATCCCCGCTTGCTACAATAATATCCGTATTGCATTCTTAATTTTCTTGCCAGCAATTTTGCGCAAGAAACAACGCATTTTCCTAGCTTTTGCGAATCGAAAATAACGTAATTTCCTAGCTTTTACGAATAGAAAATGACGTAATTTCCAGCTTTTTATCGAAAATTTCGAATATTTTAAACGAAAACAATTGTAACCTTACCGGGAAAGGGGTTCTTATTTTGAAACATTCACAAAAAAATCATTCTTTTTCCAAACTCATGCAAAGATTGCTTCTTATTATCTGTGCAGCCATTTTCTGTTACAGCGCATGGCAGCTCTTTCAGATTTGGAAGGAATATCAAATAGGAGATCAAATTTATGACGACTTAAAAAATCAGGTTTCGGCAGACTCTTCCAGAAATCCCAATCACTCACCGCAGTCCGGTTCTGATGCGGATTCTAATAATAAAAATTCTGCCTATTATATTCCTGAAATTTTAGTTGATATGGATTCTTTACTCTCAATCAATGAAGACGTAATCGGATGGATTCAAATACCCGATACCAATATTGATTATCCGATTCTGCAAGGAAGTGATAATGACGAATATCTCCGACGTACAATTACCGGTGAATCTAATAAAGCCGGCTGTATTTTCGCTGACAGCCGTTGTGAAAATCCGTTTCAAGCCACTACGACTTTGCTGCACGGTCATAACCTTTTAAACGGGAAAATGTTTTCCAATCTTATGAAATATGAAGAAAAATCCTTCTGGGAAAAACATCCCTATATCTTAATACAGAGTAAGGACAACCCCCATGTTATGGTCTATGAAATCTATTCCTGTTATCGCACTTCCAGCGACAGCACGACCTATACATTCGGATTAGAAGAAAACTCTGATGCTTATCAAAATTATCTGTCGAATACGATTCAGCACGCACTTTATGATACCCAAATCGTACTCGACACATCAGACCATATCCTTACATTATCAACCTGCACAAATGAGGAGGAGACAGAACGTTTCGTTGTGCAGGCACGTTTCATGAACGAACAAGCAGAATGAACTAATTTCTCCTCGTCACACAGGTGGTTTTTCTAGATTCACTGTCTTCGACAGTATTTCTGTTTTTCAGCGGATTTGCTGCTGAAAAGCAAATCAATCTACGTCTTCCGTATTTTCACGACAAATCTTTTCTTGCTCATTCGGAGGCGTATCTACTATATGCAGTTGAATTACTGCCTGTGAATAATTAAAAGACATTTCAATATAGCGTTCTTTTTCACGAGCCGCTTTTGCAGCTTCTTCTGCAATTTCCAGCAAAATTTCTCTAGTCAGGTAGCCACCTCTCCAATGGAAGACAAAATACTCCTGCTTCTTACGCAGGACTGCTCCAAGCCGCTTCCCTACGTCTTCTATCTTCGTGAGAGAAAGTCGATTCTCCTTATAATAAAAAGCATTGCTGTCTGTACAAGCAGGAACCGGATACATCACTGGTCGATGATCGCGAAAGATTTTCTGATCATCCAGATTAAAATAATCAAAACGTTTCTGCCCATACTTACCTAGAGAATTATCAAAAGTCGCATCCAAATGGTACCATTTCTTTTGAATCTTCACCACATTCCAGGCGTGACGATATTTCGAACCATGCTCCGGGTCCGCATCACAAACCGCAATAATGCAGGGAATTCCCAGTTCGTCACAAAGAAGTTTTACAGTTTTAGCAATCCCTTCACACACACCAATTCCCTGCTGCAAAGAGCCTATAATTTCATGAGAATAGCTCTTTTTCAATTTATCATACGTAATCTGTGTGCAGATAAAATCATGAATATAATTTTCCTTTTCTAAATCTGTCCGCATCGTCTGCGCAGGTCTGATCAATCTGGCTACACGTCCTTGAAGTGCTTTACGATGTTCTTTTATCTTCTTTTTTTCAAACATATACACTGGTATCAGCTGCATATTCTCCGCCCCTTCCGCATAACGGCAGGAAAAACTGGTTACATAAAAAATCCACGGATGATCCAGCCGCAAACGAAAGAAAATATCCGATAGCTCCTGCATACTCAGCCGAAGCACCGAAAAAGAAGATTCAATCGCTGTAAAACCCTCCAGCATTGCGTGATAAACACTTTGCTGCTGACGATTCATTTGCTTATAATAATAATCATTCATCTTATTTTCGCCTCTTATACCAGCCATTGACTCAGCAAAGCCCATCCCAACAGCATCAAATACCAAACACCTGCAATCCGAAAAATAATCTTACCAACCATTCCTTCTGAGCGAAATAACCGCAGGCAAAATCGCTTCCGTGAAAATGGCCAGAAAAGCATCTCTCCTCTTTTATTTAAGATATCCAAAACCAAATGTGAGAGATATGCTGCTGCAAACCAAATGGTAATTCCCTGATTTTTTCCTGCCACATTCCAAAAGATCCATGTAAAGACCACCGCAGCCATCACCGAATGCGTAGCAGATCGATGATCCGTCATCGCACCTGCTAAAATTGCCAGAATCAAAAAGAATGCATATTGCCAATTTACAGCCCCAGCATTAAGCCATTGAAATAAGAAACAAAAAAGTACCAGCTTTGCAATACACTCAAATCCTTCCTTTACATGAATCCGATATTGATCGCAATCCGGTAATGTAGAAGCAATCAAAGCTGCTCCACTTCCCAGCACTGCCCCCTGTAAAGTCAATGGATCAGACATTCCCAAAGCTGCCACTGTTAATCCACAGGCAAGACCTGTTACCGTATGTGTATTTCCATTCATTCAGAAATATCCCTTTCTCTGCACTATTCTGCTATCCCAATCCGAGCACTCGTAGAACTTCCAAATTTTCCCAAAAAGTTCGGCATATTGATCCAACTTCTTATTTGAAAAATATTTGGCCTTCTTTACAAGCTTTCTTTATGAGAAAAAAACAGCAGCACAAACCGCCGCTTCTTGAAATATTGTATATTCGGACAGAAAAAAAGTCAATGTAAAACGAAATATCGTCTTTATCCCAAAATAAGGATTAGGAAATCTGACGATCTTCCTTGTCAATAAAAAACTTACGACGAAAGAGAAGCTTTTGAGGACTCAGCCTTCATCGTTTCCAAAAGATATTCCAAAATCCACATACAGGCAGCTGCATCTGTCTGATCAGAAAAATCCGGTGATTCCATTCCCATACGCAGTACCGAGCACATGCGGGCAGTATTCTCCAATGCAAAGTCCAAACGACAAAGACGATCCATTAAATTTAATAAATTTTCCTGATTTTTTCCAAATTCTGCATACAGTACCTCATCATCTTTGTTCATCTAATCATTCCGCAGGATCTTCTCTTTTATAAGTGGTGAGAAGAATTCATAAACACCTATATAATCCGAATTATCCTGCGTTCCTCCTTCCTGTTAAATATGAACTTTCTGATTCGATTGACACTCCCCATAGCTAAAACAAGGGGATTTACGACACATTATAACCATACTTAAGATTGATTTCTTAACGAATTTAATCCATTCTAACACAAAGAAAAAGACCTGTCATTTAGTTCTAAACTGAATGACAAGTCTATCTTTTTTCTCATATGGATAATTTCGAATGCTCCAAAGTCTTTTTCTCATATGGATAACTTCAAATGTTCCACATCCTTCTTCTCACATAAATAATTTCGAATTATGCAAATTCTTTCTTTCGTTTACTGCCGTTGTTTCAATCGACTTTGACACCAACTTTGATACCGATCAAGACGATAAAGCTGCGGGATTTTTTCACAGCCACGCAGTTGCTCTTTTTGAAAAGCAAATTTTTCTGTAACCAACAGCCAGTTCATCGGAACATGCAGCAAAACACTTAGCGCATACAAATGATCCAGCGAAGGAAGTGTTTTCCCATAAAACCAATTATAAATCGACTGCGGTGCTCCAATTCCAAGAAATTGCTGCAGCTGCCGAACCGTATATCCATTTCCGATACATAATCGTTTAATCCGCTGTCCGGTTTGTTCCATATCGATCAACGGCAATGATACCTGTGTCATATTTTACCATCCTTTTTTATAGAAAAGCTGTATCCTATTTAGCACCTTTTTTTATAGAAAAACTGCATCCTATTTACCATCTTTTTTATAAAGAAGCTGTGTCATATTTTCATAGCATCTTCTTCCATCGCATTAGCACGATTTTCGGTACAAAATTAGGATATTCGTTTACAACGCATACCAGATTTTCTTTGCATACCAGTTGCTGACACTCCAACGGCTATCCATCCCACCCTTAAAGGAGTGGACTTTTCGCACATTCATTGTAAAAGTTCAGAAACCGGTAAAGTTTTCCCTTCACCGGTTTCGAATTTGTCTGCTTCTTCTTACAGCTTTTTCTGAAATCTTCCATTGTAAATTTGAAAATACTTGCTGCTTCCACAAAATATTCTGTTTTAAAATTGAAGCACTTGCTGCTGTTTTCCGCAAAACTGCTGCTCCAATGTTTTATTCAATTCTTGTATTTCTTCTTCAATACAATCTCGTGCAATACTATATTCCAGATCATCGGTACTTTTTTCCAACTCTACTGCTAAAGTACGAGCCTGCTGCAAATACTGCATTTTCTCTTGTTCATGAACCTGTGGAAGCATTGCGCAACGGAATAATGTATGCATATACTCACCTTTTGCTTCTTGCGTATAGGGTGAATTTTGCTCCATTAAACCCGAAAAAATATCGCAGCAAATTTGATACATGCCTTCTGCTGCTATATAATCCGATTCCGTCTCACACTGCTGGGCATCTATCATATAAGTTTGCCCTAGCTGCAATCGCTTTTCACCGTCCATCATCGTCTGAATACATTCCGTCTTCATGGCGTGCGCCTCCATGCAATGATCGTTATTATTAAGTTTCCAATCGTTCCTCGTTTATTGAATACTATGATATCGAGTTCAAAAACCTCAACTATAAGATTGGATTCAAAAGACTTCGACTATAAAATCAAATTCCCAAAACTTCAACTATAAGATTGGATTCAAAAGACTTCGACTATAAAATCGACTTCCCAAAACTTCAACTATAATATCCTGAAACTTGCTAAATGTATCCTGCATGAACAGTGAACAGCGCTCTTACAGGAAGGATTTAACTTGGAACTGCTGATAATATAGCAGGATATTTTCAAAATACACAACAAATCTAAAACAAAATAATATCTAATTTTGACTGCTTTTTATGTGTGTTTTTACTTCCCACTCTTAATGTCGTCCGTGATCTGCACCCAGACGATCATCATAAACCGCGCGACATCCACCGATAAATTTAGGACGCGTACGAGCTGCTGTTAAAATTGCCTCACCTACTGTTTTCACCGAAAGTCTTACTGGTACTGCTACTTTTTTTAAATGCATTCCAATCAACGTACTGCCAATATCCAAACCTGCATCTGCTTTGATTTCCTCTAACGCAACCGGATCTTCCATATCGTGATATGCTGCGGTTGCAAAAGAACCGCCCGCTTTCGGCTGAGGTACTACATTGCAAATCTCAGCATAGGGAACTGCTTTACGTTCCACAATAATTGCCCTATTTAAATGTTCACAGCACTGTGCTGCCAGATAAATGCCGCGAGGCTTCAATACAGACTGAAGTGCCTGATAAATTTCCTTCGCTGTATCTTCGCTCGAAAAAGAACCGATTCTTTTCCCTAAAACTTCACTGGAAGAACAGCCTACTACTAAAATCTGTCCTTCATTTAAATCTGCAATCTCACATAATTCTGTAACAGCCTGTATACACTGTTTGCTAATTTCTGACACTATAATCGCCTCCTAAAATTTCCTGTAATGAGTTGAAACATATTTGTGAATTACTCTCATACTTTTGCAAGTTTCTCTCATGATCATGCTGACACTCCAACTCAATCTCTTATAGTATAATTTAATCAACCAATGTGAACTTCACACCGAGGAGATGAATTTGTATTTACCGCCTATTATACCTGAGAAATCTCCTTCTGGATAGATTTTTTTATACTTAAGCCTGAATATTTTTCGCTCCGTGTGTTTCGCACGTTTCAAAATCAGTCATCATTTTAAGAAATTTTTCCATATATTATTTCTTTCCTTTCTTCATTCTTAACAACCTCTTCCAAAATATCGTAAGCTTTGAATGTACTTTCGGATCCAATACAATTTTATTTTTAAGATCCGTCGGACTTCCTCCAAATTTTACAGGGTGCACTTCATGTATTTGCTTTCCTTTATATTGAGGATTTTTTCTATGTAAAGATGCATTTGCTCTATTTGCAGCCTTTCTCGCAGTATCATATTCTTTGCCTTCTAAAATTTTAAATGGACCTTCAGGTTTTTCTATATTATCTGGATAATCAGTCCAATCCGTTATCTCAAATGTTTTTCCACACTTTGCATTATGCACCCATACTCCACTGTCGCCCACATAATACGTATGGTTATCCTCCACAGTGAAGTTGTACACCTTAACCGGCTCATCCAGATGCTGTATCTCTACATCTTCCACCGACACATTACTGCCGTCTGACAGCCGTAGAAGGGCTCCTTTTTCCAGTGCATAAGCCGGGACAAATCCCGTTTCTTTCACCCAGAAGGGATGAGTCTCCGTGCTCTCCAGGATTTCCCCGTTTATCGTTATCTGTACAAGGGTGTCGGTTTCATTCCAAACGGTGCGGGTGACCTTGGTCTTTACCTTGCATTTAGCCTTCTGATAGGTGCTTCTTACTTTGGTCTTTACTTTGGTGATCTTTGTTTTGGCTTTTGAAGCTTTCCTGACAACCTTCTGATAGACCCGGGTGGGCTTCTTTTTCACGACCCTGACAGCTTTCTTCGCAACCCTGGCCACCTTCGGTCCGATCAGTGCCCCTGCTGCGGCTCCGCCTACGGCACAGCCTGCTACTAAAGCGGTCCGCTTCCACCCCTTGATGCCTTTCTTTTTCGCATACTTATACGATGCATATCCTGCTGCCACACCGCCGACTGCTGCCCCGACGATACGGGAGATGGCGATATGTCCGCTGGGGTCTGCGTTGGTGACCGGGTTGTTGGTGCAGTATGCATACAGGTGCAGGCTTTCCGGGTCGGTGTTCTCCCCGGTGTAGGTGTCTTCCGTCAGGAAGCGGCCATCTTCCGGATTTACCTTTAGTATTTCACTATTTTACAGCACTACACACCCAAATAAGGCAAGACATCAATTTCAAAACTAACGCTTGCCTTATTTTTAATTTGACCATCAATATATATATATATATATTTATCCTATATAAATTATTCTATAATTAGTCTTGTTTTTGTTCTATAATATCTAAAAATATATCTTGCAACTCATTTTCAGAACTTTCACCATTAATACAAATATCAAATTCAAAATCTTCATCAGGCAAAGCACTTGAACCATCTAATATACCAAAGATATTAGAAATAGTATCAATGATTATTTGTCTGATAATTTGAAAAAATGTTTCTTTTTGAGTATTATTCAAACTATTGTATAACTCTAATGCCTTTTTCCAATATTCTATGGTACATTCATCTATATTTGTATTTTGGTACAAGTCTTTATATAAAGCACAATTACCCTCTACCATTTCCTTATAAATACTTTTTATAAATTGTTCATTCATTATTAATAGTCCTTTCATACTTTTCATACTTTCTCAAAGCAGCCAAAAAGTAAATTTGTATTTCAGAATAATATAATTTACTCAACTTTCCTAGCTGAGATTTCCAAAATAAGGGCTGTGAGCCCATCCAATTGATGAGTTGACTTTTAACCTGTTTTGTGTTCTCCGCTGTGTAATGGTTTAAATACTCCACAAATAAA
>CAZTHP010000107.1:0-7478 GCA_964613155.1 uncultured Lachnospiraceae bacterium
CCATTCTGCTGCCAAAACCGGAGCAATTGCCGGAATCATGGTTAACAGCAAATGAATCTTTAATTTGGCCCCCAATACCTGTCTGCCCGATACCGGAAACGACTGCAAAATCCAGAGATTTTTTCCTTCCAGTGAAATAGAGGGTGCCGTCATATCATTCATCGCCGTCATGCTGCAAACTGCGGCAATCGCCAGCAGAGAAAGCAGTTCCGCAGAACACAGAGAAAACAAAGGACGCAGTGTTTCTGCTTTCCATACCAGCAGCACAGCTGAAACCGGCATCAGCACAATTCCCAAACCACAATTCAGCATATAGTTGGCACTTCCGGTAAAACGCCTGAGTTCTTTTTGCAAAAGTGCACGGTTCACGGAAGCAGCCTTAACGGTCTGCTCGCGATAAACCGCCTTTGCCGCACCACGGTCGGCGGTTACAAGCTTCAAAAAGCTACTAGAAAGCACCCAATAAGCGAAAAGTAACACCAGCACACTCATTGACGTAAAAATCAACATAGCCCGCACATTTCCTTCCGCTGCCAGTCCCATCTGGTACAGCGGGTATAAGGCAATCCGCAAATGCCGCCCCATATTTTCCGCATACAGCAAAAAACTCTGCAGCAGTGCATATGCCTTTGCATAAATCCAATAATACGCAACAATAAAAACTAAAGAAAGTACGACTGTAATCCCATTTTTATGCCGTACTTTTGCCATCGCAACTGCAATCAGCCATCCCAAAGCCGCCGAAAGCACCAGTACCAGCAAGGACAAAACAACAGGAATCAGCAGCACATTTACTGTTCCCCAAACAGTAAACGGCGCATGAAGAAGCCAGATCAGTACCGTCGGAATCATTACGATCAATTCATACAGCAGTCCCATCGCATATACACCCGTTAAACGCATCAAGAGTAAATACGAGACTGGAATCGGCATCGAAAGCAGAAAATCATTGTCCTTCGCTTGATAAAGCAAACTGTATGTATTAAAAACACTGCCAAATACGCCCATAAAAAGGGCGATCAAACCCATCAGACACCAGTAAAGCCAACCCATATGAATCGACAACAAAGGCTGACAGATAGCCTTCGCAACACTGCCAAACAGCACACCGATTATGCCAAATAACACAAGATACAGCGCAGTATATCCGATCATCGCTTTTCCGGTACGGATTTTTCCAGACTTTTTCTCTTTGTAGAGCCAGGCAAAAACTTCGAGCATTTGCTTTTTGAATAACGCTTTTTTCATTGCTCTCCCTCCAATTCCAGAAACACATCTTCCAAGGAGGTATCCCCTTTGACTTCTTCCATTGTACCGGATTTGATCAACTTTCCACCTTTGATGATCGCCACCTTATCACAAAGCTTCTCTGCCACTTCCAGTACATGGGTGGAGAAAAAAATCGCACTTCCCTTACTGCAGATTTCCCGCATGATCGTCTTCAGTAAATGAGAAGCCTTCGGATCCAGACCTACAAACGGCTCATCCATAATGATCAACTCCGGCTGATGCAGCAGTGCCGCAATAATCACCAGTTTTTGCTTCATTCCATGGGAATAAGCAGAAATCGGCTGTGCCAGATCGGCTGTCAGTTCAAAAGCATCCGCATA
Organism: uncultured Lachnospiraceae bacterium; assembly: GCA_964613155.1. Lineage (GTDB taxonomy): Bacteria > Bacillota > Clostridia > Lachnospirales > Lachnospiraceae > TWA4. The sequence continues at coordinate 1,611 of CAZTHP010000107.1, forward strand.
GTAACGAATCAACTCTTTTCGCTGTGCAGCACTTACTTCAAAAATATCCGCAACGAAATTTAGATACTGAATGCCTGTCATAAATTCATAAAGATCCGGATTATCTGGAATATACGCAATCTTTTTCTTACAAAGCAGCGGTTCCTTCTGGATTGAAATTCCATCGATTAAAATTTCCCCTGCATCAAACTGCAAAATCCCACAGCAGGACTTGATCGTTGTCGTTTTTCCAGCTCCATTATGCCCGATAAAACCATAAATTTCACCGCAGCGAATATGCAAAGACAAATCATCTACTGCTTTCTTTTCTCCATAAACTTTTGTCAACTGCTTAATTCTCAGCATGATAATCCCTCCTGTATCAAAATCTTATACCATCTTCCATTACTTACGTTCCCATACACAAAATTATTTAAAATCACTCGCGCTATCCATCCAATCCCGAAAGGAGCTGGCTTTTCGCACATTTCTTGTCGATAAACGTGTCTTATATCCCCATAGCAAAAGCAGGAGGGTTACGACACATTGGAGCCTGATTTCCTTATGAAATCCTTTCAGCTATATCAACATATATATTAAAGTATTCGTTTTAGATTGCGTATTCTAAATAAGATTATAGATGCCATATAAGTAATTGTCAACAAAAGTTTCGGAAAACATACCTTGAGTTTTTCTGTGTTATAAACCAAAATCCACCAAACACCCCTGGTCGTTCCGATTCATTCTCCATTAAATTTCCTTATTGAATTTTTTCACTTCTACCTTCATAGCGCATCTGGACATATTTCCGTTCCCAATTCGCATCATAGTAACCTCTATCTGCTTTCATCTGACATCCATCGCAAAGATCATCGGCCATTTCTAAAAGAACCTCGGCACACTCCAGGTTTTCTTTCCACTGATTGGCAATCGCCTCATACCCTATAAGGGCTCCTAAAATATTACCCGTCACTGCGCCAGTGGAATCACTGTCCCCGCTATGATTAACCGCTGCGATAATCCCTTTCGAAAAATCATCCGCATATTTCAAACTGCAATAGATTGCAATAGCCAAGGTTTCCTCTGCAACCCATCCTTCTCCCAGTTTTTTAATATTATCCTGATCAGCTGCATCATTTTCCGAAAGACGAATCGCACGATCAATACGCTGCGTCAGCTCCTCCAAATGTGAATCCCCCGCAAAAAGTTTCGCAATTGTTTCCTTTGCTTCCAGCACAATTTCTTTCAGATTTCTGCGGAATTCTCCCGGAAAAATAATTCGATTGATTATATGACAAAGAACGGCTGCAGGCATATACCCCAAAGAATGCCCGTGTGTAATCGCAGCAATCTGTGCCGCTTCCCAATCCATCTGTTCAATATCCATCTGCTCTCTTAGCGCAACTGGTGCCACACGCATCACACCGCCGCATCCCTTGCTTTCATTCCTGGGGTACTTGATATAATCACTGACCAGATCACCATTTTTTGCTTCCATCAACGCAGAAAGACAGGTGTAGCCCGGTGCTCTTCTGGCATACAGCTTCGGAACATCACATAACCAGGAGATTCTGGGCGCTCTTTTTTCTCTCGTTCTGCCCGGTTCTTGAAATTCACAGGTCTGTGTAAACAGCCAATCCTGATAGGCAAGTGCCGCATACTCCCACGGCAATTTCTGACTGCCTCGCATACAGCTGCGCGTATCTCCTACCAGCAAAGCATTCGCCGTAAACAACGTCATCTGCGTATCATCCGATAACAGCGCTTTGCCCGTTCTCGGATCCCAATCATATGCCGTAATTCCTTCTGTTCCATATCGCGCAAAAATTGTCCCTGCATCTAGAAATTCCACTGCATAGCCCAACGCATCACCTGCTGCACCACCCCAAAGAGAACCTCGAATCCGATCCCGTTTTCGTACTCGTTCCTGCTGAACCGTTCCTATGCGTCTTCGTTCCTGCTGGATGGTTTCTCCACAGCTTTCTTCGTTCTGGACAGTTTCCACACAGTTTCCTTCCTTCTGAATACTTCCTTCACAGCTTTCTTCCTGCTGGGCACTCCCTGTGCTGCTTTCTTCCTTCTGGACAATTCCTGCGCAGCTTTGTTTTACTGATTTCTCCTCGCGGTAAAAATCCGTAAAATTTCGGGAAAACTCTTTAAAATTATACAAAGAGCGAGAGTGATCCAACACCGCAAAATCTACACGATCGAAGACATCCTCTGCTTTCATACCACCATAATCAAATTCTTTCAATGCTCGATCAAACAGGTTGGATACAAGCTTTGCATCATTTCCAAATGCGCCGCATCCAAAAGCACCTAATACCAGCATCGGATACCCCAAATATGCAGCACATGTAAGAATTGCACAAATCCGACGATAAAATAATCGCTCATACTGTTTCTCACTTAAATCTTCTATTCCGCATGTAATCATCGGTGCTGCACAAGTCAATACTGAAACTACAATCGATTCTTCTAGGAGATCTCCATTCTGATTGCGGATAATCTCTACGTCTGGGGTTAAAATAAGCGCATCGGATCCCAAATAAGTACGCAGCGAGCGATTATAACGATAATAGGTTTGTGCCTGTTCACTTTCTAAAGAAAATAAAAGCGAACTTTTCCGGCAAAGATCTTCCTCCTGCGCAACCGCTCCACGCCGCACACCACCACCAGGATGAACGGGATTTGCAAAATTCAGCACTAAAATCGTGTGATCTTTTCGTTCGCAAAAAGGCGCATAACGTGCATACTGCTCACATGCCATCGAAAATGAATCCATATTTTGGCAGCTGATTCCCAAATGCCCCATTCTATGAAGCGGATTCCAATCGATTTGCTTCCGAATCGCTTGCAAATCTTCCGGCAAATAGACATAACATCTTTCTGCTGCTTCCTGCGAAAGTTTCGTATGAATTGTATTTCCCGCTTTCTGATAGTGTCCTTTCTGAAAAATCTCCAATGTATCTTCCAGCATTTTAATCTGATCACTTCGCATCCGTTTCAACCTCCCTATACAACATGTTCTTATAGTTCCTACCTTTGATTTGATCTGTCATCTCTGGTGTTATCTGTTTTTGAGTTTATCCGTTACTTCGGGTTTATCTGTTCTCTTTAGGTTTATCCGTTACTTCTGATTTATCTGTTCTCTTTGAGTTTATCCGTTATTTCGGGTTTATCTGTTCTCTTTAGGTTTATCCGTTACTTCGGGTTTATCTCTTCTCTTTAGGTTTATCTGTTCTCTTTAGGTTTATCCGTTACTTCGGGTTTATCTCTTCTCTTTAGGTTTATCCGTTACTTCGGGTTTACCTGTTCTCTTTGCTTTTATCTGCCACCTCTGATTTATTCGTTCTCTTTACTTTTATCTGCTGCCTTCGTTTTTCTCTATTATCTTTGTTTTTCTCTATTACCTTTGACGTTATCTGCTGCCCTTAGCTTTATCGAAAACTTTTTAGGGTGTCTGCTGCACTCAGTTTTAGCAATTACTTTTTCAAATTGTAGAGTCGCTTACTCATCACGTCTGGTTAAGACTGGTTCTGGGTGAACTCACCAAGAAGCTTCGCTGTTTCTTTAATCTGTTCTTCACAGCGAATCGAAGGTATTCCATCTCCTTCCTGTGCCCCATACATACCAAAATAAGCGTGACAGCCACCGTCAATCACCTTCTCTGTAAAATCATCGGGAAGATTGACACGATTTTTCTCATATTTTTCCCGATTCATCACCTGATCTTCACTGCCAAAAACAGACAGCACGCTTAAATCGGTATGCGACAAATCTGCTGCAGAATAAGATCCCAGAAGAAACAAACCATCATACGAATCTGCATGCTCCTCTGCAAGATACGCTGCCGCCATCGAACCGCCCAACGAATGCCCACCAATATACCAATGCTCCACTTCCGGATATCGTTCCGGAATTCCATCGGCAGCATGAAGATCTAAAACGGCAAGGCGAAACGGCATTTCCACCAATACACAGACCATATCTTGCTCTGCACAAGCCTGCAGCAGCGGAATATACGCAGCAGCTTCCACCTTTCCTCCCGGATAAAAAATCAAGCCTCTGGTCGCACCTTCCGGTTCCCAGACCATCGTCCCATCTTCAAGTGTCTGATAATGCAGAGTACTTGAAGCAGTAACCGCTTCAATCGCCCCCTGATCAGCATGATAAAAATCTGCAAGATAAGCAGTACAAGTCAATCCGATCAAAAGGAACAAAAATACCGCTGCCATCGCAATGAAAAATCGTTTCGATTTTCGCTTATGCTTGCGCTCCGTTTTCTCTGATTCCTTGCGCTCCGTTTTTTCTGATTCCGTGTGCTCCACTTTTTCTAATTCCATGCGCTCCGCTTTTTCTGATTCCTTACGCTCCGGCTTCCTAAATCCCATGGTAAATATCAACGCTCCTCTCGCGAACTTTGTATTCGAACAAACATTCTTTTTCATCTTATCACATTCTTTCCAATCTGACAATCCCAATTCTTTTATGCCGTCTGTTTTGTTGTTGATGTTACGGTTCCTTTGCAGCACGTCATAACCTCTTTATAAAAATACCCTCTTTACTGGTTGTTTTCGTAAAGAGGGTATGTACTATTATGTTGACAAATCAAGCGATTCGGATGTTACAAAGTTTTTTCCGTGAAAAATAAACGCTCTGCATTCTGATATGCGATTTTTTCTTTCTCCGCATCGCTGATCGGTGCATTCTCGATAAAAGGTTTTGCGCCTTCATTGCTGATAAAGGGACAATCCACCGAATGAATGATGCGATCCGCACCAACAACTTCTAAACAGAATTTCAGCTGGGGATAATCAAAAATTCCACTCGGTGTAATGTATACATTCTGTTTAAATGTTTCTGTCACGGTACGTTCCAGCTTAGTAACTGCCAACGGCATCGATTGATCGAGACGTGAAAGAAAGAATGGAAGCATTTCTCCCCAATGCCCTGCAATCAACTGTAATTTCGGAAATTGCTCCAAGCGACCGGCAAGAATCATCCGTAAAACTTCTATACCAGCTTCATTATGCCAGCCCCAGCCATGCAGTGACAATCTTGCACTCACTTCTTCGCCTAAACCTCCATAATAAGGTTCCTGAACTGCTTTTAACGGTGCACCTGGATGGATATAAATTGGAAGATTAAGCGCTTCACATGCTTCTAAAATCGGAAGAAATTGCGGATCATCTAAAAATTCATTTCCCGCAGATGCCCTTCCGGCCAGCAAAATCCCTTGAAATCCCATTTTTTTGATACGTTCTGCTTCTTTTACTGCTTCACTCGGCGCAGACCAGGGCAACAATGCAAAAGCACCATATCGGTCGGGATGTTTCTTTACAACCTGTGCCACGTAATCATTGTTTTCCTGTACAATACCAGGTGCTTCCTGAGCAGGAAGAAGCTGAGATTTTACAGGGCAGGACAATATCTGCATTGTAATTCCATAACGATCCATATCTTCAATACGACATTTGTCCAAATCACCAAATAATTCCGGATCCGCCTCATAAGGACGTCCTTTTTTATGCGCCATTGCCGTATACGGAGCATCTTTGGCAATATATTGTTCCAAATACTGATTGATCGGTGCCCCTGATAAATGTTCTTCTATTGTAATAATTTTCATAAATAAAACCCTTTCGTTCATAAAATCTGTTCGTTTACCATAGACGAAAATCCAGGCAAAAAGATACTTGAAAACATATCAAATGGATTTACCATCCATCCATATCTGTTCAATTTTTGCAGTATCTGTAATCACTCGATCTGGTCTGCCTTTTATCAACAACAAAACAGCTCGTTTTCCTGCCTCGATCGTTCCCAATCCATTGATACCAAATGCCTCTGCAACTTTACAAGTTGCACTGGCTAAGACATCCACTG
>CAZTHP010000107.1:7488-7935 GCA_964613155.1 uncultured Lachnospiraceae bacterium
CCAGCGCGTACTACAAGCTCCATCTCCCGATGCAGCGAAGTGCCATACGGCACTGCCGGAGCATAAGAACCAGGATTGGCATCCGTGGCTGCAAGAATCGTCACTCCATTTTTATAGAGACATTTGACCGCATTTTCCGCATTCTGATACTGCTCTGGTTTGTAACCGTTTCTGCCGCTATTTGCAAATGTCTCCATCATCACAAGTGTCGGTGCTACCACAATTCCTTTTTCTGCGATTGTCCTGGCAAGGTCTTCTGGAAATTCTTCTTTCATCGGAACATGAAGTAAAATATCCACACCACAGTCTACGGAAAGCTTCACTGCTTTTAAGGAAACTGCATGTGCCGCAACTTTCTTTCCATTCGCATGAGCGGTCTTGCAAATATCTTTCAAAACACCCTTCAGCATCAAATTGGGTTCCATCAACAATACTTTAATATATTCT
>CAZTHP010000108.1:0-2460 GCA_964613155.1 uncultured Lachnospiraceae bacterium
TACGAGGTTTATGAAGCAGGAAGCCCATTGGCTTTAGACAATGGGTAGTTCACATTAGAAAGTATAACTCTTTTCTGAAACTAGTTCACAGGATTAAATAGATGAAACGATAATAGAACGTAATTTAGGAATACGTGCATGAACGAAAATGCAAAATGTGAATAAAAACGAGAAAAATAAAAAACAAAGAAACAAAAAACAAACAAGGAATGAAAATTGTTGAAAGAAATTGTTGAAAGAAAGGAATTTATTCTATGAACCCTGAGTTTCACTACCATTCCCTGGAATCCTTGATTCAGGCTGCTCAAATTAGTGGACGTCCGATTTCTGCTCTCGTTCTGGAACAGCAGGCGGAACAAATGGAACTGTCCCAAGAAGAAGTTTATCAACGAATGCAAAGCCATTATCAGGTTATGAAGGATTGTATCGAACCCGGATGTGATCCCAACCTTCGCAGTACCAGTGGTTTAACTGGCGGAAGTGCTTATAAAATGAGCCAGATTTCTAAAGAAGGAAAAAGTCTGACCGGCTCTTTTATTTCCGGTGCGCTCTACCGCGCATTAGCGATTTCGGAATTAAATGCCTCTATGGGACGAATTGTAGCCGCACCGACAGCAGGAAGCTGCGGAATCCTTCCGGCTGCTGTTCTTACCATGCAGGAAGAACAGCATTTGTCAGAGGAATCCTGTGTAATGGCACTTTTTACCGCTTCTGCTGTTGGAATGGTCATTGCCAACAATGCCAGCCTTTCGGGTGCTGAAGGGGGATGTCAAGCAGAATGTGGATCTGCTGCTGCAATGGCCGCAGCAGCGATTACGGAACTTGCCGGCGGAACTCCTCAAATGATTTCCCATGCGGTTGCAATTGCTTTGAAAAATATTTTAGGACTGGTCTGTGATCCCGTAGCTGGCTTAGTCGAAATTCCGTGTATCAAGCGAAATGCTTCTGGTGTCACGGGAGCCTTTACCGCCGCAGAGTTGGCACTTGCCGGAATTGAAAGTGCAATTCCCGCAGACGAAGTAATTCTGGCGATGAAAAAAGTAGGAGATGCGATGTCACCCACTTTAAAAGAAACTGCCGAAGGTGGTTTGGCAGCTACTCCCACCGGAAGAAAGCTGCATGAACAAGTCTTTGGCAGCAATTCGGCAAACTAATCTTGACTGGATCTATAAGTGGAAAACGGAAACAAAATTCTAAAACAAAGCTTAAATAAAACTGGAAATAAAATGATACGAATAGATATCAATAGCAGATGCAATTTATATACTGCTTAGGGATTATAAAAACACAAAATCTACTGTTTAGCCAAACGTAATTCCAAAACAAAACAGAACAATCCCGATTAAAACAAGAAAGCGATATCAAACGTAAGAAAAATCAAAAAACAGAAAAAATAAAAAGAGGTTACTATGGAAGAACAAAAGCATAAGCGACGCGTTCGCTATAAAGGAACACATCCTAGAAATTTTAACGAAAAATACAAAGAGCTTCAGCCTGAAAAATATGCTGATACGATTGAAAAAGTCATTCGAAAGGGAAGTACCCCGGCAGGTATGCACATTTCCATTTGTGTAAAAGAAATTTTAGATTTTCTTCAGATTCAGCCTGGAGAAAAGGGGCTGGATGCTACCCTGGGATATGGTGGACACAGCCAGGAAATGCTGAAATGTCTCCAGGGACAAGGACACTTATATGGACTGGATGTAGATCCGATCGAAATCGTAAAAACAAAAGCCCGTTTAGAAGCTTTGGGCTATGGAGAAGATATTTTAACCGTACTCCAGCAAAACTTTGCTGAAATTGACGAAGTAGCAAAAAAGCATGGACCGTTTGATTTTATCTTAGCCGATTTAGGGGTATCTTCTATGCAAATTGATAATCCAGAACGCGGATTTTCTTATAAATATGAAGGACCTTTAGATTTACGACTGAATCCGCAGCAAGGAATTTCTGCGGCAGAACGTTTAAAAGAAGTTTCACGAGAAGAATTAGAAGGCATGTTAGTGGAAAATTCAGATGAACCGTATGCCAAAGAACTTTCACGTGCGATCACTTCTCGTATTCGCAAAGGCCAGGAAATTACAACGACAACCGAACTACAAAAAGTAATCGAGGAAACACTCTCCTTTTTGCCAGAGGATATTCGAAAAGAAACTATTAAAAAATCCTGCCAGAGAACATTTCAAGCACTGCGTATTGATGTAAACAGCGAATTTGAAGTTTTAGAAGCATTTTTAGAAAAACTTCCTGATGCACTTGCCAGCGGCGGTCGAGCAGCGATCCTTACCTTCCACTCTGGTGAAGACCGAATGGTTAAAAAATCCTTTAAACGCTTTTATAAAGAAGGCATTTATCAGGAAATCGCAGCTGACGTTATCCGTCCTTCCGCAGAAGAATGCAATCGAAACAGTCGTGCCCGTTCGACTAAAATGCGTTGGGCGATTAAAGCTTAGGCAATTA
>CAZTHP010000108.1:2470-7899 GCA_964613155.1 uncultured Lachnospiraceae bacterium
CTCTGTAATCGAGTAATGGAGATTGTAACTGCAAACGCTTGTTGACGATGGTGAGCAGAACTATAAAAAACCGTAAAAAGAAAATAGGTTGATAACGTAAGGAGCGGTACGGCGAAAAGAAATCAGCCTGATAACGTAAGGAGCGGTACGGCGCAAGCTGTACTGCCCCCTTACATAACTACTTCGTTATCACACCTCGGCTTGATTGGATGGGTTCTTTCTTAATGGGATGAATTCTTTCTCATTAGATGATTTTTTTCTAAATCAGATAAGTTCTTTCTTTTTGCACTTTCCCAAAAAATCAGAGATTGCCTTCTGATTTTGCTTGAGCAGTAATCTGTTCCATCTGATCCCATTTTTGTTCCATATCAAACAATAATTTCATTTGTGTACGGCAGCGATCTAAATTTTGTCCCTCTCGATGAATTTTAAAATAATGATCTCCTTGCAGATAGTCTGTTAAAAAACGCATTCCGCATTCATAAGTCATGATTTTAGCTCCAGCCGGAAGCAGAGAAATTTCTAAATCGGTTAAAATACTGCCGCATTCTTCCAGATAGCCTCTAATGTAAGATTCAAATAACGTAAGATCGCAAGAAACTTTGGAAAGATTGATTTCATCTTCTGCTGCGGTACTAGCACCGAAACGAATCGCATCTCCAAAGTCGTTCATTGCCAATCCAGGCATAACCGTATCCAGGTCGACTACACAAACAGCACGCCCTGTTTCATTGTCGATCATTACATTGTTCAGTTTCGTATCGTTATGTGTCACGCGAAGCGGCAGCAAACCTTCCTTTTGCAGACTTTCAAATTGATGGGCAAGTGTTTCCCGCTCTAAAAAAAACGCAATCTCTTTTGAAACACTGCAGACCCGTCCACAACAATCTTCGCGAATCGCTTGTTTCAAAGCTTCCAAACGTATTGCGGTGTCATGAAATCCCGGAATCGTTTCATGCAATGTTTCCGCCGGATAATCATCCAGCAAATATTGAAAACGGCCGAATGCCAAAGCACTTTGGTAAAAGTCTTCGGGACTGCGCACCTGGTCATAGCTCGAAGTGTTTTCAATAAAATCAAACATGCGCCAATAATTTCCATCCGCATCGGTATAAAAAGGTTTCTGATCACGTGTTAGATACAAGTTCAAGGTTTCCCGTTCCGGATTTCCCTTTGCATCCAAAATCTTCTTTCGCAAAAAAGCCGTAACATTTTGAATATTTTCCATAACCTCCGCAGGTTTTTGGAATACCTGATGATTAATCCGCTGTAAAATTATTTTTTTCTGCTGCCCATTTGAAAATTGAAATACCAATTGATAGGTATCATTAATGTGGCCACTTCCATACAGTTGACTTTGAATCAGAAATCCATCCAGACAAAATTGCTGAACAATCGCAGAAATGCTCGCTTTCTCATGTTTTGTGTTATATCGTTGTTCCATCGGACTGTTCTCCTTCTCTTTCTCTTACTCTTTCTTTTTCGCTTTCTTCTTATCCCATCATCTCTATTGCCTGATCGTGCTGTGCCGTACTGTTTTTCGTTCTTCTTGCTATCGTATTCTTTCTATGTATTCTTTCTGTGTATTCTTTCGACTGCAATCTTTCCCGTAAAGAGCAGCGAACGGAACCGCATCTCATGACACTTTATTGTACTAATGGAATCTCTGCTTGTCAAACTAAAGCAACAATGGAAAACATATTAAAATTTAAAACCGATTCGAATCATTTCCCTTCGTCTCATAGAGACATTTTGTTCAAACGGCTCACGTAATGAAGTTAAAAATCCTCCGGAAATTCCCCCGCCTTTTTCATCAATTCAAATGTAAGTGCCAAATGGATTCGTTCTTCCCAGCTTTCCCAATCAATTCCCGTTAAAATTTCAATCCGTTGTAACCGAAACAGCATACTCGTACGATGAATAAATAAAGTTTGAGCCGTTTGTGTAACATTGTAGCGATGCTTCATGTATTCATATACTGTTCGTACCATTTCGCTATGTTCTTTTTGATCATATTGCATCAAAGTACGAATCGCAGGATGATACAATTGGTGTGTATCCAATTCCAAAATAGCCTGATGCCAAATATAAGGAAGAATCATCTGTTCAAATTCATAATACCAGGAGGTACTCTCCGAATGAGTTCCCAATCGTAAGGCATTTTCTGCTTCTAAATAAAATTGATGCAAGAGAGAAAAATCATAAAAAGGCTGACTGATCCCTACTTTACAAAGATTTTCACGAAGGAAGACTGAAATTTTTTGATGAGTATCCCAATTCTCCGAAAAAGCCAACGATTGATTTTCGACACAGCACAAAAAATCCTTTTCCGGCAGAACACAGCAATTTTGAAAAATATGTTCAATTTCTGTTTGATAATAGCGTTTTGTAACGGTTGCATTTTCTTCCTTGAAAAATTGAAACAAATATACTTGATATTGATGTGTTCGCTCCCATTTTCGGATACCCAGATATTGCTTAATTTCTTCTGTTGTCTTCGGCAGTCCATTTAAAAGATCTCGTATCAGATTGTAAAATTCATATGAAACCAGCTCTTGTTCCTTTTCTTCATGATGACATTCAAAGATTTTGGTCAATCGTTTTCCCATATAATTTACAAAATCCAGACCGCCATAAAAATCTGTACTGGCTTGGTTCGAAATTAAAATCCTTGCTTCATATTGCCCTGCTATTTTAATATTATAATAGTAAGATGTGGCTTTGAAATTTGAATTTCGATAGACGGCCGGCTGATTACGCCGAATGGCATTGCGAAAATGACTGTCTGTCATCAATTCATTCACCATTTCAATTGACATGATACCACTTTCCCCAATCCAATCATTATAAAGGTTAAATTGATCTGACATCGCAATATATTTCAAATTTTTATCCACTAAAATAGATATCAAATCATACGTTTGTTCCAATGTGTTTAATATCGTAGTAAAATCTGCCTTCTGATAAAATAATAGTTCCATATCGGCTTTCCAATCGTAAAATTCTTGAAAAATCTCTTGCAAAGCATTAACCAATTCATAAAAATCAATGGAATCCAATACAGAGATATAAAGGGATCGTGTTTTGGCTACTGTTTTATCGTATTGCAGCCCAATATGCATTTTTTGTTGCCAAATCGGATATTGGGAGGGTTGGGTGTTACAAAGATACAGAATTCCATCTTCTGGTTTCTCGCCTTTCCAAATACGAAATCCTTTCACAAATTGTCCCTGCTTCATGGGAATATTGGTTTGAATTTGATACATTTGCTGAAGTCTATAACAAATGATCCCTAATGTCATTCGCATATCTGGTTCTTCTGCTGTTTTTTCAATCATCAGATCACCCTTTCTCTCACAGAATTTCTCTTGTTTTACCCCTATTTTACTACGATGTTTTGTAGTAGTACAGCAGTTTTTTTTCGAATTAATAAGCATTTTCATTTTCAAGATTTTCCATATAATTAAATTAAGAGTGCACAAATGAAACGGAATTCCAAAGCAGAGAACATCACAAACAACGTATTCAAAAAAGGAGGAATTTTACATGTTATCACCACGCGAAAATTATCTTGCTGTTTTAAATCATCAGTCTGCTGATTATATACCGGACATTATGACCGATTCTGCAATGGTCGGAGGAGCTATGGAAACTTTTGAAAACGGACCTTTAGGCGGCGGAATGGATGATTTCGGTCTGGAATGGATCTGCACTGCTTCTGCCAACGGACAGGCAGTACCGGCGCCTGGTTGCTGTCCAATTCCTGATATTTTAGAATGGAAAAAATATTTAAAACTTCCGGATTTAGACAAATACGACTGGGAAGGTATGGCAGCAGCGCAGTTAGCTAATGTAGATCGTAATCAAAAGGTGGTCATTTACTCTACATGGAATTCTGTTTTCTTAAGATTCAGTCATTTGCTTGGTTTCGAAGAAGCACTTTGTGCGATGTATGAAGAACCCGAAGCCTGCTACGATCTGATGGAGGCTATAACCGACTACAAGTGTAAGTTAGTGGATTATATCTACAAATATTTCAAACCAGATGTTATCACCAACTACGATGATGTTTGTACAGAACGTGGACCTTTCATGTCTCCCTCTGTCTATCGGGAACTGATTAAACCTTTTCACAAAAAATTCAACGATGCCGTAAAATCATATGGTATCCTTCCCAGCCAGCATTGCTGTGGAAAATGCGAAGATCTGATTCCGGATTTCATTGATGAAGGTGCTGTTTCCTGGGAATCTGCACAGCCTATTAACGATATCGTTCGCATTCAGAAAGAATATGGTGATCGTATTACAGTTGTCGGCGGATACGATACAAACGGTGCACCGGGACGCCCTGAAGTAAGCGATGCAGAAATCGAAGCCGAAGTAAAACGTATGATGGAAACTTATGCACCAAACGGAAGCTATATTTCAATGGCTTTCTTATTGAGCAACAATCCCGATCCGATGGCTTTCGTACAGGATGTGATGCGTATTTCCAAATATGTGGATAAATATCGTTATCTGTACAAATAAATAACAATCGTTTCAAACCATACCTCAAAAATAGTTTTAATCTTCACAATAAGGTAGCGGTATAAGATTTTAAAGGAATAAGATCGCTATTAATCGTTACTAGGTTCATCTTTAAATAACAGAATATAACCGAATAACGGTTCAAAATCTTGAGCGCATCTGCAAAAATATTTGCAAAAATATTTTTCAGGTGCGCTCTTGCATTCCAAAATCAGATATAGTAAAATTCAGTAGCAATCTATCACGCTGAATCTCATATCAGCAATGCAGATTTGTATCGCCTATCATTTGAATTTTAGAAAGGAACTGCTAAATTTTTATGAAACTTCAACAATTATTAAGTTATACACGCCGCGCCGTTGACGATTACGGTATGATTGAAGAAGGAGATCGTATCGCCATTGGTATATCCGGTGGTAAAGACAGCTTGGCTCTTTTGTATGCCCTTCAGGGACTTCGTCGTTTTTATCCTCAAAAATTTGAAATCGAAGCGATTACAATTGATCTGGGGTTTGAAGGATTTGACCTTACACCGATTCAAAAACTCTGTGAAGAACTGAATGTTCACTATACAATCGTAAAAACAGATATCAAAAGCATCGTATTTGACATTCGAAAAGAAGAAAATCCCTGCTCTCTTTGCGCCACATTACGAAAAGGTGCATTTAATGAAAAGGCAGCGGAACTCAAATGCAATAAAGTGGCATATGCCCATCATAAAGATGATATTGTTGAAACTATGCTGCTCTCCTTACTTTATGAAGGTCGTTTTCACTCCTTTTCCCCAAAAACCTATCTGGATCGTATGGAAGTTACGGTTATTCGTCCTCTTATGTATATCAACGAAGCCGATATCATCGGCTTTATGCGTACACAAAATCTTCCTGTTTGCAAAAATA
>CAZTHP010000109.1:0-7808 GCA_964613155.1 uncultured Lachnospiraceae bacterium
TCAGAAGCTCTTAATCGTCTCCTCATCCAGTCGTTTGATGATTTCGATTGCCAGTTTCACGCTGTTTTCATAATCTTCCAGACTTGCAAATCCATGATGAGAATGAATGTAACGCACCGGAACACCGATGACGATGACCGGAACACCGAGGTTGGAAATATGAATGATGCCGCCGTTGGTGCCGCCGCCGGAACGAACGGATTCCTGAACCGGGATATCGAGTTTTCTTCCGAGCTCCAAAGCAAAACGCTGGAAACGGGGATTGGTTATCATGGAACGGTCATAGTGGCGGAGCATAGGACCTTTTTTCAAGGCAGCCTGTATCATGTAATCCGGCATAAAGGTATCATCAGCAGGACAGCCCTCAAAGCAGATTGCGATGTCCGGTTTTACAGCATTGCTGGTTACATAAGCACCTCTTTCACCAATTTCCTCCTGTGTGGATAACACGCCGACTACATCTACGTCTAATGACTCCTGTTTCAGTTCTTTTAACGTCTCTAAAACAGCAGCACAACCTAAACGGTTGTCAAATGCTTTGCCGAGCATGACGTTGGTCACTTCGTTGTATTCAAACAGAACATCCGGTACGATGGGAGCGCCGATATGGACGTGGAATACGTTTTCCACTTCTTCTTTGGAAACAGCACCGATATCGATGACCATTTCAGAAAAAGTCGGACAGGTATTTTTTGAATCGGAACTTAAAAAATGTACCGGAACATTTGCGACGATACCGGAAACCCAATTGCCGTCATAAGTCTGCACCTTTACTTTATGAGCCGGAAGGCTGTAGGGTGCGATTCCGCCAAGCGGTAAAAAGCAAAGCGTTCCATCCGGTTTGATCGCCTGCACCATCATACACACTTCATCGCTGTGCGCATCTACCATAACAACCGGTTTTTTGCCCGTATTGGTTGTCGGTCGGATATAAGTATTGAGGTTGCAGTCGTGATAAGCCTCTCCTAATTGATTGTCTTTGGCATAATTTTCCGCAATTTCTACTACCTGATCTTCAAAGCCGCATGCGCCATATGCATTGGAAAGCTGTTCGATTAATTGTAATGAATTCATGCATTTTCTCCTTTGTAAAAGATTCATTAATTTTCTCCATAGTAACATAGGTGTGATATTATAGCAAGTTCGAGGATTTGTCTGTGGAAATACTGTAGAAATCCTGGATTTTTTGCTGAAAAATCGTGAATATTGCACTTTTCTTCTTGAATGCATCGCTTTAATATGATAAAATAGATATACTATACTATCTGAACAGGAAAAAATTGGAAATTTTCTGAACAGGAGCGTTATTTGCTGCAAAGATGCAGCGAAGAAGAAAGGGGAACAACATGAAAAAGAAACTTTTATGTTTCGCATTGACTGTTGCAATGACAGCAGCACTGTTATTAACAGGCTGCGGCGGCGGAAGCGGCAGTGAAGGCGAAAGCGCAGGCGGCGCTGACAACAAGGACGTAAAACAGGAGCTGGTATTTGCATTGACAACCGATGCAACTACGATGGATACCATCCAGACCAGTAACTTGAACGATCAAAGAGCAGCAGCTCTCGTTTACGAAGGACTTTTAAGACGTGAGCTGGATGATAATGGCAATCTGACTTTAGTAGAAGGCGTTGCAGAAAAATATGACGTGAATGAAGATGAGACCGTTTATACATTTAAGCTTCGTGACAATGCAAAGTTCAGCGATGGAACCGCTGTAACCGCAGATGACGTTGTTTATACTTTCCAGAGAATGTTTGATCCGGCACTTGCTTCACCGCAGTCCTGGCAGCTGGAAGATATGATCGTGAATGCAAAAGCTGCATTTAACGGCGAAGTAGGAATTGAAGAAGTAGGAGTAAAAGCAGTTGACGATCTGACAGTTGAATTTACTTTAAATTCTCCCAATCCGAACTTTACAACTGTTATCACGTTCCCGTTTGCACGTATTATCAGCAAAGCATTTGTTGAAAACTGCACCGGTACATTTGGTTCTTCTGTAGAAACTACAATGGGATGCGGCGGCTATAAATTAGTTTCCTGGGAGCCCAACTCTTCTTTAGTATATGAACCGAATGAATATTACTGGAATGCAGAGAATGTTCATCTGAAAAAAGTAACTTGTCAGGTGATCAATGAAACTTCAACATTAGCACAGGCTTTAATGGGACAGGAAGTTAATATTGCCGAACTGAATGATGCAGACTGGAATGATCTGGTTGATGAGACTGGCTACTACGATGTAGAAGAAAAAGCACAGATGACCACATATTTCTTCCTGTTTAACTGCAAATCTGAAAAACTCAGCAATCCGAAGGTTCGTTTAGCACTTTCTCTTGCAGTAGATCGTGAAAAATTTGTAAATGAAGTATATGCTGGAAAGTATTCTCCTGCTTATTCTTTTGAACCGGAAGTTGCAACAGTTGGCGATTCCTTATATGCAGATGTTGCAGGTGACAGTGCAGAATACTTAAAGACACTTGCATCAGAATACACAGATCCCAAAGCCCTTCTGATCGAAGGTATGCAGGAAGCAGGTCTGGGTTCTGATCCTTCCGCACTGACCGTTACTTATACTACATTAGGTACGAATGAAATTGCAAAGAAATCTGCAGAATGGTTGAAACAGGAAATCGAAGGCAAGCTGGGTATTCATTTTGAAATCGAATTAACCGAATCCAATATCGCATATGACCTGATCGATGCAGGTGACTTCGAAATGGCATTTGGCGGCTGGGGTGTTGACTCCGGTACAGAACCTATGAGATTCTTGAAATTATTCGAAATGAACGACGGATATTATGGCGTTTCCAAACTGGGCTGGACAGGTGATCTGGCAGAAGAATACTCCAAATATGCGGTAGAGATGCAGCAGACATTTGATCCTGACACATTACTGAATCTGTACAAGAAAGCAGAGCCGATCTTACTGGAAGAATGTGCCGTATCTCCTGTATACTTCAGCAAACTGCGTATGGTAGTAGGATCAAGTGTAGAAGGCTATGACGTACATCCTTTCTTACTGCCGGATTATATCGGAGTATCATTAACCAAATAAGTTTGCTGACGATTTAGAACGAAGCAATCATTTGCAGTGTTATAAATTTTGTGCGGCAAATTGTATGACAAATTGAATAAGGTGCTGGGGCAAACGGTGTTTTGTCCCAGCAGATACTATTTGCAGTCCCGGTTATGCCGGGGCTGCAAATAGGTATAGCACTAATTGAATTCGATTCTGATAAAGTTTTGTGCTTAGACAGAAGACCGTAATAAAACAGATTCTGATAAAGTCTCATGCTTAGGCAGAAGACCGTAATAAAGCAGATTTTAATCAATCTTATGCTTAGGTAGGGGACAGCGGATGATGAATAAGATAACAAACATGTAACAAGAAGTCACGAGATTTACATCGTAAGCAGGTCTGCGGCTGGGCTGAACGGTGATGCTTGTTCTTGTAAAAAACAGGGGGAAAAATGAAAAAATATATTCTCAAAAGACTTGGATTTGCACTGCTTTCCCTAGCGATCATTGCAACGGTTTCCTTCTTTTTGATCAGTATGAAACCAGGTGATCCGATTGCGGCAAAAGTACAGCAGCTTCCTGAATCCTCCAGAGTTGTTCTGATGGAGAAATACGGACTGAATGATTCTGTGGTGACGCGATTTGCGAATTATATGAAAGGTTTAGTTCTGGAAGGAAATCTGGGCGATTCAATCGTATATGAAGGCAGAACGGTCAATTCCTTATTAAAAACAAGTGCTGTGATCTCAGCAAAAATCGGTCTGATCGCTGTAGCAATACAGGTTGTATTAGGCGTTTTGATCGGAATGTTCCAGGCTCTGAATCGAGGACGTTTCAGTGATCAGGTGATCCGTGTCTTATCGGTACTGACCATCTGTATTCCATCCTTTGTATTTTGTGCGCTGCTGCAATATTTTGTAGGTTATAAAGCAGGATGGACACCGATCATGGGATGGGGCGAGGCAGTCCATTATATCCTTCCGGTTGCAGCTTATGCACTTCCGGGTATTGCAACCTACAGCAAATATATGCGAACGAGTACCGTTGGCGTTTTAAATGAAGATTATATTCAGACGGCGATCGCGAAAGGATGCAGTGAGACGCGTCTGATTTTTAAACATGTGCTTCGAAATGCAATTCTGCCCATTGTTACGATGGTACCGGTTGCGATCGGTAACGTTTTTGCAGGTTCCATGGTTATCGAAAAGTTTTTCTCGGTTCCGGGACTTGGACAGCATTATGTAAAAGCAATCAGTGACTCGGATTCTTATATGATTCTTGGTATGGCGATCTTTTTTGCTCTTATGTATATTGTGTCTCTGTTTTTTGTAGACATTCTTTATGGCTTAGTAGATCCACGTATCCGTGTTGCGAAGAACAAAGGGTAGGAGGAAATATGGAAAAGAATAAGATTGTATTTACAGCAGATGATTTCGAGGTGGTTGGAACCAGTGGATTAGATGCTGAAAAGATCAGCAGTCCCAGTATTACATTCTGGTCCGATGTATGGAGACGATTCCGCTCCAATAAATTATCGGTATTTGGTCTGGGCTTATTAAGCGTGATCATTTTAATGGTATGTTTTGGTCCGATGATATCTGGAAAAGATTATCAGTTTATTGATTATAATCTTGCCAATTTAAAGCCGTGTGCAGAATATTGGTTTGGTACAGATGAGATGGGACGTGATATTTTCACACGTGTCTGCATGGGCGGTCGAATTTCAATCATCATCGGTCTTGCCTGTACGGCGGTGAGTTTTGTGATCGGCAGTGCTTTAGGAGGAATTGCCGGTTATTTTGGCGGAAAAGTAGATGATTTTCTGATGCGTGTCATTGAAATCATCAGTTCCATTCCGTATCTGGTACTCGTGGTTATTTTATCCTTTGTAATGGGAAGAAGCATGTTTTCCTTGGTATTTGCGCTTACGATCATGTCCTGGACGGGAACCGCACGTATGGTTCGTGGACAGGTGATGCAGCTGAAATCGCAGGATTTTATATCCGCAGCGATCGCTTTGGGCGCAAGTCCGATGCGCATTATTTTAAAGCATCTGCTTCCGAATACCTTGGGAATTATTATCGTAAACTTAACACTTTCCGTTCCCAACTTTATTTTCTCTGAATCTTTCCTGAGTTATATTGGACTGGGGGTACGGCCGCCGGAAACCAGTTGGGGCGCATTGGCATCCCTCTATCAGACACGTTTGATGTTTGATCCGTATCAGCTGTTCTTCCCTTGTCTGCTGATCGTACTGACAGTATTATCATTTCATTTGGTGGGAGATGGTCTTACAGACGCACTCGATCCGAAATTGAGAAAGTAGGAGAAACTATGGCGGAAAAATTATTAGAAGTAAAAAATCTGGAAGTGTCCTTTAAAACTTACGCCGGCGTTGTACAGGCAGTGCGAGGAACCAGTTTTCATGTAAATAAAGGAGAGACTCTTGCCTTAGTAGGAGAGTCCGGCTGTGGAAAAACTGTAACAGCGAAGTCGATCATTGGGATTCTTCCCAAGCATCAGACGATCATGGGAGAAAATTCACAGATTCTTTTAAATGGCAGAGATATTTTACATCTTCCGGAAAAAGAAAAACGCAAGGTGCGTGGTAATGAAGTTTCCATGATCTTTCAGGATCCGATGACCTCTTTGAATCCGACTGCAAGAATTGGGGATCAGATTGCAGAAGGCATTCGTTTGCATAGTCATAAGACAAAAGCGGAGATTGACGCAGAAGTATTAAGACTGTTAGAGTTGGTAAAGATTCCGAACCCGAAAGTCCGGATGAAACAGTATCCCCATGAATTTTCCGGTGGTATGAGACAGAGAGCGATGATCGCGGTAGCATTGGCATGTAATCCCGATCTGTTGATCGCAGATGAACCGACTACGGCTCTGGATGTTACAATTCAGGCACAGATCATGGATTTGATGGCGGATATTCAAAAAGAATTAAATACGGCAATTATTCTGGTAACACACGATCTTGGTGTTGTAGCAGCTTATGCACATAGAATCCACGTAATGTATGCAGGCACAATTTTAGAAAAAGGAACGGTAGGGGAAATTTTCTATGAACCGAAGCATCCGTATACGATGGCATTGTTAAAATCAGTCCCTACCTTGAAGATGGAGAACAAAGCAAGCCTTTATGCTTTGCAGGGAACGCCTCCTGATCTGTTAAATCCGCCGGTGGGATGTTCGTTTGCACCGAGATGTGAATTTGGTATGAACATCTGCCGAAAAACGGCACCAGAGAGAAAAGATTTTTCCGATACGCATTGCTGTAATTGCTGGATGCTCAGCGAAGAAGCGAAAAAACGTGGCATCGTGGAATTAAGCGGAGGTGCTGTATAATGAGCGAGAAAAATGAAAAAAAGGTATTGATCGAAGTTAAAGATCTGAAAAAGCATTTTAAGGTAGGAAAAAATGCAATCTTAAAAGCGGTAGACGGTATTGATTTTAAGATTTATAAAGGAGAAACTCTGGGATTAGTAGGGGAATCCGGCTGTGGAAAAACGACCTGCGGAAAGACCGTTATGGGCTTATATCCTGCAACGGACGGTGAAATTTACTTTGACGGCGTGAAGGTTAATGGACTGAAGGGAAAAGCGAAAAAGGATTTTACTCGTAAAGCGCAGATTATTTTTCAGGACCCATATTCTTCTCTGGATCCCCGTATGACAGTTGGGGATATCATCGGAGAAGGGATTGATATTCACGGTCTTTATACGGGACAGGAAAGAACTGATAAGATTTATGAATTGCTTCAGATTATTGGACTGACCGCAGAACATGCCAATCGTTTTCCGCATGAATTTTCGGGCGGACAAAGACAGCGTATCGGGATTGCCCGTGCGTTAGCAATCGAACCGGAATTTATCGTGTGCGACGAGCCGATTTCAGCGTTGGATGTTTCCATTCAGGCGCAGATCATCAATCTTTTGATTAAATTGCAGAAAGAGCGTGAATTGACCTATTTGTTCATCGCGCATGATCTGTCCATGGTTAAGCATATTTCTGATCGTGTTGGTGTAATGTATCTGGGTAAGATGGTAGAAATGGCACCGTCAAATGAGCTTTTTAACAATCCGAAGCATCCTTATACAGAAGCGTTGATGTCAGCGATTCCGATTCCGGATCCTGATGTGGAAAATCAGAGAAAGCGGATTCCGATCGAAGGTGAAATTCCGAGCCCGATTAATCCCAAACCGGGCTGCAGATTTGCTTCCCGATGCCGATATGCAACGGATATCTGCAGACAGGAAACACCGGAATTAAAGGAAATCGCACCGGAACATTTTGCAGCATGTCATAATTTGGATTAAAAATGGATTGTAAGATCTAGAGCTATATGGGGCTGTCGCATCAAGCGCAGCTCCTTTTTTTACGCGAGTAGCGATGAAAATGCTGTGCTTGCACAAGCATTTGAGGAGCACCGCGATAACTTGAGAAACTCGCAGCGCGTGTTTCTCATAGTTTGTAAAAATCATGATGTTTTTCTACTTTTTCTGGTCATGGATTTGCTTCTGGCTGAAAACGGTACAGTTAATTCAAATGATGGTTCACTTCCTATTGATGTTTTGATACGATTAGGATATGATGACGTTGGATAGTTCACGGAAAAGGAACGAAGGCATGTGTACGGGAAAACTGCGGGGAAAACGAAGCTGGAAAAACTGTGGGGAAAACGAAGCTGAAGAAAACTGTGGGGAAAATGAAGCTGAAAAACCGTGGGAAAATGAAGCTGGGAAAGCAGCAGAGAAAACGAAGCTGAAAAAAACTGTGG
>CAZTHP010000110.1:0-7497 GCA_964613155.1 uncultured Lachnospiraceae bacterium
TTCGGCAATGCTTTCGGATGGATTCCATCTCTGGGCGGATCCAAAACCAACAGATCCGGTTTTTCTTCGATTGTATCCAATACTTTTAAAACATCTCCTGCTAAAAAGGTACAATTATCCAAACCATTCCGTGCCGCATTTTCCTTTGCTGCTTCCACAGCTTCTTCTACGATTTCCACTCCAATTACACTTCCAGCAGCTGGGGCCAGAATCTGCGCGATAGTTCCTGTTCCGCTATACAAGTCAAATACTCTGCATCCTTTCGTTTCACCAATATAATCTCTGGCAATCGAATATAATACTTCTGCTCCTTTGGAATTGGTCTGGAAGAAAGAAAACGGTGTAATTTTAAACTGCAGTCCCAGTAAATTTTCCACGATATAATCACGTCCATATAATAAATCGGTCCGATCGTTCTGCACAACATCTGCTAAACTATCATTATACGTATGCAGCACACTGGTCAATTTGCCTTTTAGAGACAATCCACGAAGCATTTCGGTAAATTGATCCAGCATTTCCGCTTCGGTTTCCTGCATAACAACAGCGCCGCTTTCGACTGCACCATAAGCACTGCTGGTAACAAGATCGACCATAATTTCTTCTGTCATCGCGGTTTTCCGCACAAGCAAATGACGCAAATATCCAGTATGGCGCATCCGATGATAATACGGAATCTGCCGTGTTTGAAAGAAAGCTAATACGGCTTTTAAAATCGCAGCAAAATCCTGATCTGCGATTCGACAGTCTTCTACGGTTACAATATCATGAAAACTGCCTCTTTTATGCATCCCCAGCGCTAAATCACCATCTTTTACTTCATCTCCAAAAGTATATTCCATCTTATTTCGATAACCGCAGGATACGGGGCTCGGCACTACCCCATCAAATATCAATTCCTGTCCATGTCGTTCAAAAACAGGTTTCATTAAATTTCGAACCTGCTCAGCTTTGATTTCAAGCTGTTTTTCATACGGAATACTTTGATACAAACAGCCGCCGCAGAGACCAAAATGTTTACAGACCTGTTCTTCACTTTCCAATGGAGAACGTTTCAGCACTTCCAAAAGTCTTCCTTCTGTTTTTCCACTTTTTGCTTTTTTGATGCTAAATTTTACCTGCTGTCCGGGGAGTGCCTGTTTAATCGACACCTTCCGATCTTCCACATAACAATATCCTTTATCGGGAAACTCAATCCCTTCGATCACTGCTTCAAAAACCTGTCCTTTTTTCATTCCATTATCCTTTCCTAAATAAGTCTCTGTCCAAGAATCTCCTTTTAAGAATCCCCAACCAAAAACTTTCTTCTTTTAAAGATTTTCCAATTAAAAACTTCCTGTCAAAGATTCTCTGACTAAGAATCTCCTTCTAATAAGCTAATCCCCAGCCCAAAACTTCCTTCTAAAAATTCTTGCCTCCACAAACAACAAGGGCACCTCACCATTGGTGGGGTACCCCCTTGAATATTCCGATTATATCCAGCAATTTGTAAACGACTGTATCTTATTCCGCCTTTGCTTCTGCTTCTTCATCTACGAAGATATCTTCTACAGTTGATTCCGGCTCGTTTTCTAATTCATCTTCAAAATCTTCGAAAAATTCATCATCTTCCAGATCATCTTCAAATTCATCGTCAAGTGTGAATTTCTTATACAAAAATACAGCAACAACTGCTGCGATCACTGCTAACGCAACGCCGATCCAAAGCACTTTCTTTTTCTTCTCACTTTTTTTCACACGGTTTACGATAGATTCAATATCCTCTCTTGTGATGTTGCTCATACGCTACACGTCCTTTCATTTATCTTTGTAATTTTATACCACATCGACTGTTGTCTCTGTGCTTTTGTATCCTTCAGTTTTTGCAAAAGCACAAAACTTGATTCAGTTCATTATAACATATTCCTTCCAGCTTTACCACAGGCAAATCCATTTTTTCAGATTGGAAAATCCAACTCCTGCACAGCCATACTGCCATTTTACAATTCGGCTATTTTACTATTCTTCTATTTTAACCAATTTTGCAAAAGAAGCAAACATCTTCTTCGTTCCAACTTGATCAAATTCTACGGTTACCTCAAAATCTCGTTTTCCATCTTGAATCTGCAAAACAGTTCCTTCGCCAAATTTAATATGGCGCACTCGATCATTTATTTCATAAGGAAGTGTTTCCATCTTCTCGACTTTAAACTGACGTCCCAGCCCACTTTTAATGGTATCCTTATTGGCATGTGCTCCTGCATGTGCAGCGAAGGTTCTCTCAGATTTGAAATTGACACCGGAGCCTTCTCCCATACTGCCCAAACGTCCACGTTCTCCCATGCTACCGCCAAAATGTGTTCCGCGTTCTGTTATGCCACCACAGAAATGTGTTCCGCGTTCTGTCATGCCACCGCCAAATCGACTTCCACGTTCCGCTGAATTGGCTCCCAAAACATCCTCACTGCGTTTTCGGATATTCGTATCCAGCAAATTCATCGGAATTTCTGTACAAAAACGGGAAATCTTCTGATAGTGCGTTTCACCATTGACCATACGCTGTCTGGCACCAGTTAAGGTTAATTCTTTTCTGGCACGTGTGATTCCTACATAAGCCAAACGTCGTTCTTCTTCCAGATCAGAAGGGTCTTCCGAATTGATTGACATCCAGCTGGGGAATAAACCATCTTCCATACCACAAAGGTAAACTTTATCAAATTCCAAACCTTTTGCACTATGCAATGTCATCAGAAGGACTTTATCATCATTCTCATCCATACGATCAATATCCGCTACCAACGCAACTTCTTCCAAAAAGGCAGATAAAGAAGGTTCTGCTTCCTTTTTTTCGTAATCTACGGCTTTGTTTATAAATTCCTGTATATTTTCTAGTCGCGTCTGTGCTTCGATCGTGTCATCATTTTCCAGATCCTCGCGATATCCGGTTTTATCCAGAATGTTCTCGATCAACTCTGAAATACTGTAATTTTCTGCCATAGTACGGAAAACAGAAATTTGTTCCACAAACTTTAATAACTTGCTGACTGCCCGCCCTTTTGCCAAAGTCGGAATATATTCCGCATTACGCAGTGCTTCAAAAAAGCTGATTCCCTGTTCATCTGCAAATGCCTGAACACGGCCGATTGTGGTTGCGCCAATCCCACGCTTTGGTACATTGATAATACGAGCTGCTGCCAGATCGTCATTGCCATTGTCGATTGTCTTCAAATATGCTAATAAATCCTTAATTTCCTTGCGCTGATAGAAATTCACACCACCTACCAGCTGATAAGGGATTCCTTTGTAAACCATCCGTTCTTCCAAAACACGTGACTGCGCATTGGTCCGGTATAAAATCGCACAATCCTTATAATCATATCCTCGATTATGTGCCTGAATCAACTCCTCTGTCACCTGATCGGCTTCCTGAATCGCATTGTCATAAAGTTTCAGCTTCACCTTTCGGCCTTCTTCATTCTCTGTCCACAATGATTTCTCTTTCCGGCCGGAATTATTCCGAATTACTTCATTTGCTGCATTCAAAATATTCTGCGTCGAACGATAATTTTGCTCCAAACGAATGATCTTAGCATCTGGGAAATACTGTTCAAATCCAAGGATATTCTGAATATTTGCTCCTCTAAATTTGTAAATAGACTGGTCATCATCCCCCACGACACAAAGATTGCGATATTTTTTCGCCAGCAAATGAACCAGCTCAAACTGCGCTGTATTGGTATCCTGATATTCATCCACCATAATATATTGAAAACGATTCTGATAATATTCCAATACTTCCGGATAATTGCGAAATAGTTCTACCGTTTTTACGATCAGATCATCAAAATCCAACGCATTATTTTTCTTTAACTGCTCCTGATACTCCGTATAAATATCTCCGATCCGCATCTGGCGAAAATCTCCTGCTGCTTCTTTGCAAAACTGCTCCGGTGAGATCAGCTGATCTTTTGCCGAGGAAATATATTTCATAACCACGCGATCTTTATACATCTTCGTATCAATATCCAGCTTCTTCATCACCAGATGAAGCAACGTCTTCTGGTCATCTGTATCGTAAATTGAAAAATTATTGCTATATCCTAAATATTCAATATGTCTTCTTAAAATGCGCACACAAGTAGAATGGAAGGTCGAAACCCATATACTTTCTGCGCCAAATTCTACCAGCTGATCGACACGTTCCCGCATTTCTCCTGCTGCTTTATTCGTAAAAGTAATCGCAAGAATATTCCAGGGATTCACATCTGCTTCATCGATCAGATAAGCAATTCTATGGGTCAGAGTTCTCGTTTTTCCAGAGCCCGCTCCTGCAAGAATCAGCAGAGGACCTTCCGTTTGATAAACAGCTTCCTGCTGCTGTGGATTCAAACGCTCATAAATACTGCTCATAAATTCATTTCCTCTCTTTCTACCTTTGACTCCGTTTTTTCCGTATCCATGAGTATATCACAGTTGCTATTTTCCGTCCAGAGGTTGAAAAGATTCCGAAAATCTCGCTGCCGGAAAAAGACTTGTTTTTCTTGCACTTTTCGAGTATACTTTAACGAAGAAAAGAATTATCCATGAAGAAGAAATGGAGGAATTGTATTGTCTAATACCGATAAAACAAATATCAAAAGCATCGGCCGGCTATTTCGCCGCATTGCTTCTCTCGACTATATAGAACCCGATGAAATCCCTTCGATCGAACTTTATATGGACCAGGTCACAACCTTTATGGACGAACATCTCAAAACCTGCAAGCGATTTGACAGTGACAAGATCCTGACCAAAACGATGATCAACAATTATGCCAAAAATGATCTCCTTCCACCGCCGGTCAAGAAGAA
This sequence comes from uncultured Lachnospiraceae bacterium, assembly GCA_964613155.1. GTDB lineage: Bacteria > Bacillota > Clostridia > Lachnospirales > Lachnospiraceae > TWA4. The sequence goes on from CAZTHP010000110.1 coordinate 4,830, forward strand.
GTATTCCAAAGATCACATGCTGCTTCTGATTTTCATTTACTATTTGAAAAATATCATGAGTATCAGCGATATCCAAAAGCTTTTAAATCCAATTTCAGATGCTTATTTCCAGGATAACGGCGAAATTCCGCTTACGGAAATCTATACTGAGATCATGCATCATTTAAAAGAAGAACAAACCGGTCTCTTTCAATATGTCAAAAATGAATTTCGTGCGTCGGAGAAACTATTTTCCGAAACTTCCGCAGACCTTTCCGAAGAAGAACGCGAAAAACTTCGCCATTTCACCTTTATCTGTGTACTGGCCTTTGACATTTATCTGAAAAAATTAATGATCGAAACCCTTTTGGACGACATGGAAGAAAATGATAGAGAGCAGGAAACAGACTCTGCTAAAACAGCTGGAAAAGCGTCTGCTAAATCTACTGATAAATCGTCTGCTAAATCTTCCAAGAAAACTTCTGCTAAGACTTCCTCGAAAGCTGATTAAAAACTTCAACCAGAGATTTTTGAAAATCTCCTGAGCAAAAAACTCCTACCGGGACTTTCCAGAAATCTCCTGAGCAAAAAACTCCTACTGGGACTTTCCAGAAATCTCCTGAGCAAAAAACTCCTACCGGGACTTTCCAGAAATCTTTTGATTAAATTTAACTTTAACTAGAATATTCCTAGGATTCTCTAAAAAATATGCCCTTTTGAAATCAGCTGATTCTTTCGAATCTTTGATTTCAAAAGGGCATATGCTGTTAGGTTCTATTCTTCTTCGGAATCCTTCTCCATACGATCTAAGACCAAATTATAGCCATCACTTCCATAATTCAAGCAGCGATTGACTCTGCTGATCGTTGCTGTTGATGCGCCTGTTTTTTCTGCAATCTCCAAATAAGTCCGCTTTTCCCGCAGCATCTGTGCAACTTCAAAACGCTGTGCAAGTGATAACAGTTCTTTTATCGTACAAGCATCTTCGAAAAATGTATAACATTCTTCTACACTTTTTAATGTAAGAATTGCCTGAAACAGGGAATCTACTGCTTCATTCTTTATTTTCTGATTCATAAAAATTCCTCCTGAACTAGTTTTTTTGAAACCATTTTTCTTCGTCCTTGATTCTTGAGTTTATCATCCAAAATTTAATCAACCATTCTGTTATTTTCGCCCAACACGAATCCAGTAGTATTTTAACATTTTAATACGGTAAAGTCCAGCATTCCTTTGTGAAAAAAGCAAGGTCAATGCAGTTTTTCAACCACATTGACCCCTTTAAGCAGTTTTTGCAAACTTTTAACGATGACAATCGTTTTTGGTTTACTCGATAATTATTTCTGTACGATATTCACAATTCTTCCCGGTACATAAATTTCTTTTACGATCGTACCAGTCAGACGGGAAGCAACAGCTTCTTTTCCTGCTGCGATTGCATCTTCTTTCGAAACATCTTTCGGCAGCTGAATTGTTGCACGTACTTTACCATTGATCTGAACAGCGATTTCTACTGTCTGTTCGATTGTTTTGGCTTCTTCATATTCCGGCCAGCTGGTCTGGTATAAACGGCCTTCAAATCCCATAATAGACCAAAGTTCCTCTGTAATATGAGGTGCAACCGGATTTAACAGTACCAGAAGTACTTTATAATCGTCTTTGGAAATGCTGCCTGCCTTTGTATAATCATTTAACAGTGCCATCATCGCGGCAATTGCCGTATTATATTTCAGTGCTTCGAAATCCTGGCTTACTTTTTTGATGGTCTGGTGAATCTTGGTTTCCAGATTTTTGCTGTAACCAACCGTATCATTTACGATGTCCTGCAGCTTCCATACACGATCCAGGAAACGACGGCATCCTTTTACACCATCATTTGACCAAGATGCAGCCATATCAAATGCACCGATAAACATCTCATAGGTACGAAGAGTATCCGCACCAAATTCTTTCACGATTTCATCCGGATTAATGACATTTCCTCTGGATTTACTCATCTTCTCGCCATTTTCACCCAGGATCATACCATGAGACGTACGCTTCTGATAAGGTTCTACACAGGGAACCACACCTTCGTCATACAGGAATTTATGCCAGAATCTGGAATAAAGCAGATGCAGAGTGGTATGTTCCATACCGCCGTTGTACCAGTCTACAGGCATCCAATAATCCATTGCTTCTTTGCTTGCCAATGCCTCGGTATTATGAGGGTCGATATAACGCAGGAAATACCAGGAAGATCCTGCCCACTGAGGCATCGTATCGGTTTCTCGTTTTGCCGCACCACCGCAGCAAGGACAAGTGGTATTCACCCAATCTGTCATAGCAGATAACGGGGATTCTCCATCATCCGTTGTCATGTAATTGTCTACATCCGGTAATACTAACGGAAGTTCTGATTCCGGAACAGGAACATAACCACATTTTTCACAATGAATGATCGGAATCGGTTCTCCCCAATATCTCTGACGAGAAAATACCCAGTCTCTTAATTTAAAGTTTCTCTTTGCTGTACCAATTCCCTGTTCTTCCAGCCATGCAATGATCTTCTTCTTTGCTTCTGCAACTTCCAGACCATTCAGGAAACCAGAGTTCACCAGAGTACCGGTTGCCACATCGGTAAATGCAGCTTCTTCGACATTGCCGCCGCCTACAACTTCAATGATCGGCAGAACAAATTTCTTTGCAA
>CAZTHP010000111.1:0-6781 GCA_964613155.1 uncultured Lachnospiraceae bacterium
GATGTGAAAAATGCAACGATGACCACACTTGGGAAAAATACGGGAGTCTATCCAGATTCCCAATGGAAATATGAACTGCTTCAGGCAGAGCATTCCCCCATCCGGAAGTTGAAATTTTCCTGGAAATGGGAAGATCTGCCATATTGGGTATCGGTTCATCTGGTGCGTCACAAAGTGGGGATTGAACATTTTGTAGAGACGCAGCGTTCAGATCGCACCTTGATCTGCCGCGACCTGCTTCCACAGGGGGCGCTGGTGAATCATGAATGTGAAGCGGATGCGCAGGCATTGATCAATATCAGTCGTAAGCGGCTTTGTTACTGTGCAAGCCCGGAGACCCGAAAAGCTTGGCAGTTAGTAAAGGAACAGGTTGCGAAGACAGAACCGGAACTGGCAGCATGCATGGTAAAAGAATGTATTTACCGTGGATTTTGTCCAGAAGTATTTGGCTGCGGTTTTGCTCAGACTTACCAGTTTCAAAAAGAAGTAGAAGCTTATCGCAAAGGAGAAATTGTAGAATCATGATATATATCAGTCATCTGATCGACGATCAGGATATGCAGGAACTGATACAGGAAACAGGATGCGGAGTGGAGAGTATTGAATTTTCCATTTCTGAAAATCTGGATTCATTGTATCCCAAACTTCGTTCGTATGAAAAGAGATTGCATCGTATGGGATGTGAAGATTTGATCGTACACGGTCCCTTTTTAGATTTGAATCCGATGGCATACGATCGCTATGTATTGGAGATTACCAGACAGCGTTATGAACAGGCGTATCTGGCAGCACAGTTTCTGGGAGCGAAGAAGATCGTATTCCACACCTGCTATATCCCGAAAGTATATATGCTGATCGGATGGGCTGATCGCGTGGTAGATTTTTGGAATCGCTTTCTGGAGGGCAAAGACGGCATCCAGATCGTGATGGAGAATGTAGAAGATCCGGAGATCTTACCGATTCTGGAAGTCTCAGAAAAGGTTCAGCACACGGATTTTGGGATTTGCCTGGATATCGGTCATGCACATTGTTATGCGCGCGAGCCGGTTACCGAGTGGGCGCAGCAGCTGCGACAATACATAAAGCATATCCATTTAAGTGATAATGATGGAACAGCCGACAGTCACCTGGGAATTGGAAGCGGAACTGTACCGGCGCAAGAGACACTTTCCTGTATCCATGCGTATCAACCAGAGGTAACGCATACGATTGAATGTGCGGATCGACAGGCGATTCTTGACACCTGGAAATGGATGCAGCAGAAGTGTTAACCTGGTTACAGGCTATCCGTACCGATCATTCTTTCCTTCAAAAAGAATATCTGGCAGATTTTTGAGGAGATTAACAAGATTTGGTCGGGACGATAACCATATAAGAGATGACCTGTGACAGCAGGTCTGTATCTTTCAGGAATGAAAATTCCGTAATAAAACACCCGGAGTGAGTCTTTTGACAATTGAGCTACAACAATTGTTGGAAGGCTCATTTTCTGTTTTTGTTTTGAATCTGTTTGGAAGCAGTAGGGATTTGAAAAAAGTTTCTAGGAGATTCTTATAAAAAAAATCTGCTTTTTGAAGTGGATTTTATAAAATATTTGACAAAAAAAACAAAATGAATTATACTTGCATAGAGACGATGCCATAAAAATTTTGTATCGAAGGAGAATTTTCTCTGATACAGGAAGTCAGGTGAGAATCCTGCACAGGAACGCTACTGTATAAAGGGATAGGAGCTATTTCAGAACCATCCTTTCAAGTCAGGAACATTTTTAAGGCGGATGTACGATACTCTTCGGGTTCAGGAGGTACAGCAGTCTGTCAAACCAGTCATGCCTATCTGTTCGGTATGGCTTTTTTTGTGAATGGAATATAAGATCGAAAGCTTTTTTGCAAACAGGCGAACATCCTGTACAAGTTGGTGCGTTGCTGTAGAGTCAGCAGGCGAAAGCTTTCTGGAAAAGATAGGAATTTGTTTGCGCATAGAAACATCTATCAAGTTAAGATTCTCTTTTTAAAAAGAGGATTTTTTCTGTTGCTTTTTATGCGAAACAAGATACGTATCAGACTGAGGTTGGAAACCGAAAGATATTTTTGCGAAACGTAAAAAGCTTTCGGTTTTTTTATATTCCAGAGTAATTTTTTCGCGTTCAGCGTATTGCAATCAAAAACGAAAGGATAGTACTTATGAAAATCAAGAAATTAAACCAATTGTTTCTGTTTCTTTTAGCAGGAATCTTTCTTTTGGCGGGATGCGGACAAAAAGGAGAAGCAGACCCGTCAACTCTGCCTGGACCGGCAGCAGGAAGCTGTACAGTTTTGATCGAATGTACCAGTGTTTTAGACAATTTGGACAAGTTAGATCCGGCAAAGGAAGAGTTTTTACCGGATGACGGCTGGATTTTAACCGAATATACGGTTGAATTTGCAGAAGGTGAGACGGCATTTGATGTTTTGAAACGTGCCTGTAAACAGCAGGATATTCAGCTTTCTTCCAAGTATACTCCCATTTATGATAGTTACTATGTAGAAGGTATTAATCAGATTTATGAATTTGACTGTGGATCAAAATCCGGTTGGATGTACAAGGTGAATGGCGAATATCCGAAGTACGGAAGTTCCAGCTATGAAGTGCAGGATGGCGATTCGATCGAGTGGAAGTATACCTGTAATCTTGGGACAGATGTAGGAGGCGATGCAGAATGATACGGGATGATACCTTTGCAAGCTGCCATCCGCTTTTGAACTTTTTCTATTTTGTAGTGGTGCTGGGATTTACGATGTTTGTTCAGCATCCGGTCTTTTTGGGCATTTCTTTTTTGGGAGCTGCCTGTTATGGGATATGGCTCAATGGATGGAAACGAACCTTAAAACAAAATCTGTTTTTGACGCTTCCCGGTTTGCTGATCGTTGCGCTTACGAATCCGCTTTTTAATCATTATGGCGTTACGGTTTTATTTTATCTGGAAAGCAGCGGCAATAATGTTACGTTAGAGGCACTTGTATACGGTATTGTGTTAGGATGTGTTCTCTTTATCGTAATTGCCTGGTTCAGCTGTTACAATCAGATCATGACCAGTGATAAGTTTATTTACCTGTTTGGAAAGCTGATTCCGGCACTTTCTTTGATTCTTTCAATGGCACTGCGTTTTGTTCCGCGCTTTAGTGCACAGATCAAAACGATTCGAAATGGCCAGAAGTGTTCGGGTAAAGATATCAGCAATGCAAAGTTTGTAAAAAAAGCACAGTATGGACTGAGTATTTTATCAATTTTAGTTACCTGGGCATTGGAGAATGCAATTGATACCGCAGATTCTATGAAAAGCCGTGGTTATGGTCTGACGGGACGTACTGCATTTTCGATTTATCGTTTTGATAAGCGGGATAAGATCATGGGATGTATCCTGGTCGGTCTGTTTGGGATTTTTACCTGGGGATGCGCACAGGGTGCGGCATTTGCCCAGTATGATCCCAGAATTTTATTGGCTGGTTTTGTAATACAAGGACATGCTGCGCCGGTTACTTGTTCGATTTTTGTTACGATGATAACGTTTGCAGCATTTGCAGCATTTTGTTTTGCCCCTATTGTTTTGGGTATTCTGGAAGAACGTGCTTTGAAGAAAACACAAAACAAGGTATCTTCTGAGGCAGTGATTACATACCGGCGAATTTATGAAGAAATTGAAAAGGAGTCAATGACGATATGAGCATCGTAGAGATAAGAGATTTTTCTTTTTCTTACCCGGAACAGTCCCGGGAAACGTTATCCCATATTAATATGGAGATTGAAGAAGGAAGTCTGAATGTACTTTGTGGAAAAAGTGGCTGCGGCAAAAGTACGCTGCTGCGCCAGTTAAAGAGTGTACTGGCTGTGCATGGCACAAAAACGGGAGGAATTTATTATCAGGGAAAGAATCTGGATGAGATTGATCAGCGGACACAGAGCAGCGAGATCGGATATGTTCTCCAGAATCCGGAAAATCAGATCGTAACGGATAAAGTATGGCATGAATTAGCATTTGGACTGGAAAGCTTAGGCTATGACAATGCAACAATTCGTCTTCGTGTAGCCGAAATGGCCAGCTATTTTGGAATTCAGAAATGGTTTTTGCGAAATGTTTCAGAATTATCCGGTGGTCAGAAGCAGCTTTTGAATCTGGCAGCGATCATGGCGATGCATCCGAAGCTGCTGATTTTAGATGAACCGACGTCTCAGCTTGATCCGATTGCGGCATCTGATTTTTTGGAAACCGTTAAAAAGATCAATCGCGATATCGGTACGACTGTTATCATTACCGAGCACCGTCTTCAGGATATTATTCCGCAGGCTGATCGGGTTTTTGTAATGGATCAGGGCAAATTGTTGGCACAGGGAACGCCGAGAGAGATTGGAAAGATTTTACAGGATCAAAATCATGGCATGTTCCTTTCCATGCCGATTCCCATGCAGATTTATGCAGGTGTGAAAAATGATGAACCTTGTCCGCTGACGGTAAGCGAGGGCAGACGTTGGATGAGCAAGATTCTTGCTGATCAGGATACGATAAAGACTCCTGATTTTCTGCAGACAGCAGAAGATGCGGATGCAGGAAATGAACTGATTTCTGAAGAAGAAACGGTTTCCAAAACGACTGCGTCTGCAAAGCCTTCCCTGTTCCAAAAGCTGACACATGAAGAAGTGCCTGCTCTGGAAATGCGGGAAGTATGGTTTCGCTATGAAAAGGAAAGCCAGGATGTGGTCCGCGGTCTTTCCCTGAAAGTGAAAAAAGGCGAATTTTATGCATTAGTAGGTGGTAATGGTACAGGAAAAAGTACGACATTATCTTTGTTAAGCCGGGTAAGAGTGCCGCACCGTGGAAAGATTTTACTGGATGGTAAGGATATCCGCAAATATTCCGATAAGGAATTGTATCGCGGCTATTTGGGTGTGCTGCCGCAGAGTCCGCAGAGTATGTTCCTGAAAAAGACTGTAAAAGAAGATTTGTATGCGGTGATCGGCGGAAGAAAAGAACAAAAATCAGACGAATATGATCTGGATATGAAAAAAGCCGAAGCAATCCGTGGAATTGTTAGTTTGACGAATCTGGAAGGGCTTTTGGATCGCCATCCTTATGATTTGAGCGGTGGTGAGCAGCAGCGTTTGGCATTGGCAAAGGTATTGCTTCTGCGTCCCAGAGTTTTACTTTTGGATGAAGCAACGAAAGGTTTGGATGCGGAATACAAACAGGAGTTAGGCGGTATCTTAAAGAAACTGCAAAAGCATGGAATTACTATTTTGATGATTTCGCACGATGTAGAATTTGTAGCAGAATACGCAGATCGGGTCGGTTTGTTCTTCGAGGGAAATATTGTAACGAGTAAAAAAGCACATGAGTTTTTTGCTGGTAACAGTTTCTATACGACGGCTGCCAATCGTATGGCGCGCCATTACTTCCCGGATGCTGTAACCGGAAAGGAAGTGATTGAATGCTTACAGATGAATCTTTAGATCGTTTTATGGATGCCTTCTGGGAGAATGACAAAGCACAGCAGAAACTCTTGGAAGATGCGAATGAAGCAGATGACGAAGACGAAGATCTGGAAGAATATCAGCTTCCGTCAGATGGTATGATCATTCGAACGGTTGAAAAAGGGAAGGTATCGACTCGAACCTGGATTGCGCTGGCGGTCATGATGCTTACGGTTCCCCCTATTTTATATCTGTCATCGGTGTATTTTGGCGGCAGAAAATATCTGGTTTGCAGTTTGATCATTATTTTCTTTGCGATGATTCCATTTTTCATGATTTTTGAAGGACGAAAACCGCAGGCGAGAGAGATTATGGTCATTTCTGTATTGGCTGCGATCGGTGTTGCCGGACGTGCTGCTTTTTATATGGTGCCCAGTTTTAAACCGATTGCGGCAATCGTGATCATATCGGGAATTTCTTTTGGCGGAGAAGCCGGTTTTCTGGTGGGTACGTTGATCATTATGGTTTCGAATATGTTTATGGGGCAGGGCCCCTGGACTCCCTGGCAGATGTTTGCCTATGGAATTATTGGATTCTTAGCAGGAATTTTGTTTAAGAAAGGAATTTTGAAGCCGAAACGTTCTTCCTTGTGCATCTATGGCTTTTTCAGTGTTTTGTTCATCTTTGGCGGGATCATGAATCCTGCCAGCCTGCTGATGACACAAGGAAAGATCACAGCTTCTGGTCTGCTGGCATACTATATGTCCGGACTTCCTGTGGATATGGTACAGGCGATCTCGACCGTGATCTTCTTGTATTTTATCAGCAGACCGATGTTAGAAAAGCTGGAACGAATCAAAGTAAAATATGGATTGATCGAAAAGGAATAGAGAAGATTAATCCTCTAAATATTCTGTTTGAAATCCGGATTCCTGACAATAGCGATCTACAGCAGATCCTTTGTAACAGCGAATCAAAGCGGCCCGGTTGATGATCCACTCACCGATGTACTCTGGGTCGTGTCGGATTTCCAGTGTTTTTAAACGGTTGCAGCCGTGGAATACCCATTTGCCGATATGTTTGACATGAGGGGGAAGGGTGACATGGATTAGATTGCTGCATTTAAAAAATGCGCTTTCACCGAGAACTTCCAGAGAGTCCGGCAATTCCAGGGATTCCAAACCGCAAAAATAAAAAGATTGATTGCCGATTTCTTTCAGATTCGGCGGAAAATAAAAGGTTTTTAATGCTTTGCAGCGATAAAAAGCACGATCGTGGATGCTTTCCACACTGTCTGGAAGTCGGATTTCAGAAAGCGACTGACAGCAGGAGAAGG
>CAZTHP010000112.1:0-6630 GCA_964613155.1 uncultured Lachnospiraceae bacterium
CGAGGTTTATGAAGCAGGAAGCCCATTGGCTTTAGACAATGGGTAGTTCACAATAAGATGAAGGAATGCAAAAAATCACTCGGTCGGCGGAATCAGATTGCTGCGATAAGGTTGTTTTCCAGACAGAATATCATCGTAGAGTCCTTGTTTCCAGTCGATGTAGTCGATGCTGCTTTGAAGCTTCTGCATTTCGGATTCCAGATGCTTTCTTTTTTCTTCTAGGATTGCCTTTCGTTCGGGAATACTGTTTGGTCCTTCCAGACAAAGACGAATGAAATTCCGCATTTCTTGTATGCTCATACTGCAGCTGCGCAGGCAGTTTAAACTATTGATCCATGCGATATCACGATCGTCAAAAATACGGTGGTTATTCGAATCGCGTTTGACGTTGGGAACGAGCCCCTGATTGCAGTAAAATTTAAGGGTTTCATAGGTGAGCCCTGTTTTTTCACAGGCCATTTTCATCGTATACATACCGTGTCTCCTTTGAAATAAAGTGTATCCGTGGATTTTTGCAGAAGGGATGGAGTGGGGAAGCAAGTTTTCATTTTTTGAAATTCCCGCTTGACCGGTAGCCACTACCGGGTGCTATCCTATAAAAAAGATGTTGGGGTTTATCCACCACCTGTGAGTAAGTCACGAGGTTTAAATCATTTGCCCCTGATATCCTAGAATAGCAAAAAGAAAAAAACTTTGCAAGATGGAGGTAACATATGAGAAAAAATTTTGGTGCAAAACCTTGGCTGTATCCGCAGCCTGTTTTTATGATCGCGAGTTATGATGAAGATGGAACCCCGGACGTGATGAACGCAGCCTGGGGCGGTTTGAGCGAATCCAATGAAATTTCCATGTGCTTAAGCGCAGGTCACAAAACCGTGAAAAATATTTTAAAACGTGGTGCATTTACGGTCAGCATGGCAACGGCTTCTTACGTGGAAGCTTGTGATTATGTCGGTCTGGTATCGGGAAATCAAGTGCCGGATAAATTGGCAAAAGCAGGTTTTCATACGACAAAAGCGGAATTTGTCGATGCACCGCTGATCGATGAACTGCCGATGGCAATCGAATGTAAATTTATTTCCTATGATGAAGCGACTTGTCGAATGGTTGGCGAAATTATCAATGTAAGTGCAGAAGAAAGTATTTTAGATGAAAAGGGTATGATCGATGTTCAGAAACTGGATCCGATCACCTTTGAACCTGTACAGCATATTTATATGAAATTGGGCGAAAAAGTCGGAAATGCATTTAAGGATGGAGCAAAGCTGAAATAATCGGGAGGAGTACGATGATTTATCAGGATTTTCAAAATGAAAAATTGTCTCTGCTAGGTTTTGGTACGATGCGCCTGCCAGTGAAGGAAGATGGAACCATCGACGAAGCGCAGGTTCGGGAAATGACTGCTTATGCAATATCACATGGTGTGAATTATTTTGATACGGCATATCCCTATCATGGCAGTGAATCGGAACGTGTGATCGGCAGAGTGCTGCGCGAATATCCGCGGGAAAGTTATTATCTTGCCACCAAATATCCGGGGCATCAGATCAGTACGACGTATGACCCGGCTGCAATTTTTGAAGAACAGTTAGAAAAATGCGGGGTAGAGTATTTTGACTTTTACCTGCTGCACAACGTATATGAGAATTCGATGGATACGTATTTAGATCCGAGATGGGGAATTCTGGATTATTTCAAGGAACAAAAGCGTCTGGGTCGTATCAAGCATTTGGGATTTTCCACGCATGCGCAGCTGGATACTTTGAAACAGTTTCTGGAAATCTGCGGAGAAGATATGGAATTTTGCCAGATTCAGTTAAATTATCTGGACTGGACGCTGCAGGATGCAAAAGCAAAATATGAATTGCTGACCGCGCATAAGATTCCGGTCTGGGTAATGGAGCCGGTGCGCGGCGGAAGATTGGCGGCATTGGCAAAATCGGAAGAAGAATCACTGAAACAGTATCGTGCCGAAGAATCTCCTGCGGCCTGGGCATTTCGATTTTTGCAGGGATTACCAAATGTGTGTATGATTCTCAGTGGAATGTCCAATTTAGCGCAGATGCAGGAAAATATCGAGACATTTTCGGTGGAAAATGCCTTATCCGAAAAAGAAACTGAGGTCTTGCTGACATTGGCAGAAGGTATGAAAAATTCTGTGCCCTGTACAGCTTGTCGCTATTGCTGCGATGGATGTCCGCAGGAATTAAATATTCCAGACTTGCTTCGTGCTTATAATGAAATTCGATTTTCTCCTTCTGTGAACGTAGGAATGCGAATCGAAGCGCTTCCCGAAGACAAACGGCCAACAGCCTGTCTGGAATGTGGGGCATGCACCAAAATCTGCCCGCAGAACATTGATATTCCAAAAGAAATGAAAGCTTTTTCGGAGGCATTGAAAAAACTGCCGAGCTGGGCAGAAATCTGCCGTCAAAGAGATGAGGCTGCAAAGAAAAGCAGAGTGTAGGGAAAGAGTCAAGCAAGCTGCGAGAAGAAGTTCGAACTGTATAGGTGGTTGGTTAAAGAAATCCCTACAACTAAAAATGAAAAAAGATAAGAGAAAACTAAAAGGAAAATAAAAGAACGATAAAAGAAAGACGGAGCGCGGCTCCGTCTTTTTGTGCAATTAGAACAGATGTAACCTGTACTTGCACAAGTGTAGGTTGTAAATTGCTAAAAAAGCAAAGGGGAAACGTTTTAAAGAAGGGATTCGTAAAATGTTACAGCATCGCGCAGTTCATCTGCATCGGGATGATTTTTCGCAATACCACCGATTAATTTGAAGGGACCAAAGGTATTGAAGCCGAAACAGCCATATTCGCCCAGAATCTGTGCATCCTTTTTCGATACACTGTCTGCAATTGCTTTGGTATAGCCGGTTTTCTTTGCACCATACGTATACAGGAAGAATACCTTGCTGTTTTTAGGCAGATTTTTTTCTGCAAATTGCAGGACTGTTTTGTGAAATTTGGAATAATAGATACCAGAAGCAAAGCCGATCAAGTCATAGCCGCTTAAATCAGCATTGGGATTTTTGGCAACATCTATCATGGTAATCTCCTGTTTTTTGGCAATTTCGGTAATAAGTTTTTGTGTGTTATTATGATGTTTCGAGTAATAGACAATAGCCGTTTTCATAATAGATTCTCCTTGTGTTTTTTCGGTATCAAAATTATACTATGTATAAAAAATAGTTACAAGTACGCAGAAATAAGATACTTAGTACGTTTGAGTATACTGAACAGAAAGGGATTCCATTGATGAAAAAAATAACAAAAGAAATGACACCAGAAGAATATTTACAGAAAGTATTGACCAGCGAAGTAAGTGAAACTTGTCCGATGCGGCGCACCCTGGAGATTCTCAGTGGGAAATGGCGTACCCATATTATTTATGAGTTGTGTAAGAAAGACTCCTGTCGTTTTAGTGAATTGAAAAAAGCAGTTCCGCGTATTACGAATACGATGCTGACCTCTACGTTACGTGATCTGGAGCAATTAGGCATCATTCATCGGGAGCAGTGGAATGAAATTCCACCTCATGTTGAATATTCTTTAACAGAAAAAGGAAAAGCCCTGCTTCCGGTATTTACCGAATTGGCAAAGTGGGGAGAAAAATATATGTAAGCAAATGAAAAACTGCATGAAGGATAACTGCCTGAGAAAATTGATCCCCTCAATGCCGCAAAAACGCATTGGTGAGAGGATAGCAAATGAAATCCTTATGCAGCTGCGCAGTGATAAAAAACGAAGCCGGGAGGTTTCTCTTTTTGAGCCGATTGGAACAGATCGAGAGGGGAATGAAATTAATCTTTGTGATATCTTGGAAGCAAACGGTTATGATGTTTTAGACGGGTTGATCACAAAGCAGAATCTAACGAAATTAAAACCGGCGTTTTCCTCCTGTTTAAGAGAACGAGAGCGAAAAGTTTTATGCATGCGCTATGGGCTTTGCGGTTGTAAAGAATGTACACAACGTGAAATCGCAGAAAAAATGAATGTGAGCCGCAGTTATATCAGTCGTATCGAGAAAGCAGCACTTTTAAAATTGCGGGATGAACTAGAGCCACGGCATAGTTAAAACTATAGAAAAAAAGAAAAATTATTTACAAAAAAATGCCGGACTTTAGCTCTGAAAAGCGGCAATAAAGCAATTGACAAACATTTGTGACTGGATGATAATAAGATTATCTTGAGGCAGGTAGAACCCCCTTGTTTCTGCTTGTCTCAAAGGATTTCAGCGTTAATGGACAAGCCGGGTTTTTGATAAAATACAGGGTAGAAACGTATTTTACGAAACGATTTCGCTTGTCGATCATAAAGAAAGGAAAAATCACTTTTTGAAAAGTGATAGAGAAAAGAATGGCTTCAAAGCAATTGGTTTCAGTCGTAGGGCATATGAATCCAGATACCGATTCTATTTGTTCTGCAATTGCATATGCTGATTTAAAAAGAAAGATAACAGGTGATTTGTATCAGGCTGGACGTGCCGGAGAAGTGAATTTGGAAACCCGGTATGTGCTGGATTATTTTGGTGTGGAAGAACCGGTTTATCTGGATGATGTACGTCAAAGAGTAAAGGATATTGAAATTAAGCAGGTGGATGGTCTGACCGAGAATATTTCCATGAAAAAAGCATGGGAATATATGCGGGAGCATAAAGTTGTTTGTCTGGCTGTTTTAAAGGATGGAAAACGGATGCAGGGTGTTCTTTCAATGGGCGATATCACACGTTCCTATATGGAAGTTTATGATAATCGAATTGTGGGAAAAGCCAATACACCTTATCAGAACATTTTAGAGACTGTTAACGGAACGATGGTAGTAGGAGATCCTTCTGGTTGTGTGACAGGAGGAAAAGTGTTAGTTGCTGCTGCAAATCCGGATGTGATGGAAGAATATATTGAAGAAGGGGACGTTGTGCTGGTGGGAAACCGTTATGAATCACAGCTGTGTGCAATTGAAATGAATGCAGCTTGTCTGATTTTAACGAATGGTGCCAAAACTTCCCGAACAATCAAAAAAATTGCAGAAGACCATGGCTGCAAGGTCATCGAATCGGATTATGATACGTATATTTTAGCTCGTTTGATGAACCAGAGTATTCCAGTTGGATATTTTATGATGCGGGGACCGATCGACAGTTTTACGCTGCAGGATTTTTTGGATGATGTCAAGGTGGTAATGGCAGAAAAACGCCATCGTTATTTCCCGGTACTGGATGATGAGGGACTGTATGTAGGCATGATTTCCCGTCGAAATCTGTTATCTGCCCAGAAAACGCAGTTGATTTTAGTCGATCATAATGAAAGAAGTCAGGCGGTGCCTGGTTTGGAAGCAGCAGAAATTCTGGAAATCATCGATCATCATCGAATTGGAAATATTGAAACAATGGGACCGGTTTTCTTCCGGAATCAGCCGGTTGGATGTACAGCAACGATTGTTTATCAGATGTATCTGGAAAATAATATTCCGATTCCGAAGGCAACAGCAGGTTTATTGTTATCCGCGATTCTTTCCGATACACTGGCATTTCGTTCGCCCACTTGTACAATGGTGGATCGCAATGCCGCAGCTGCATTGGCTGTTCTGGCAGAAATCGAGGATGTAGAAAGTTATGCCAGTGATATGTTTGCAGCCGGCAGCAATTTAACAGAATGCAGCGCAGAAGAAATTTTCAAGATGGATTTTAAAAAATTTAAATGCGGAGATCTGGATTTTGGAGTTGGGCAGGTAAGTTCCATGAGTGCTTCGGAGCTTCTGAATGCAAAAGAAAAAATGATGAAGGAA
The DNA here is from genome assembly GCA_964613155.1 of uncultured Lachnospiraceae bacterium. Lineage (GTDB taxonomy): Bacteria > Bacillota > Clostridia > Lachnospirales > Lachnospiraceae > TWA4. The sequence goes on from CAZTHP010000112.1 coordinate 5,790, forward strand.
GTGGATCGTTTTCGGGAGGAACAGCGATGCGGCATGATCTTTTTTATGCTGACGAGTATTATGAAGGAATCTTCTGAAGTCATTTACTGTGGATATGAAGCAGGACGGGCAATTTGCAGAGCATTTGATTTGGAAGAAACACATTCTCAGGAAGATGCGGGAACGGTGAATCAATTGGGAACTGTCAATCTGGAAGCTGTTATTTCACGTAAAAAACAGTTTATTCCCCGTTTGATGGAAGCACTTCAGAACATGTAAAGAGAATTGGAGTATTATTCCAATGAAAAAAGTGAATTGTAGAAATAAACTGTAATATTGCTATAATTCCTGTCAATTATACGAAAAAAGATTGTAATTACACCTGAAATAGATAAAAAATATACAAACTTTCGCATTGGTGAAAATGGATAATATGTGGAAATTTTACATTGATTTTTTTGACGTTTTGATATATTATATTGTTAAAGATTTATCCATCTTTTACAGATGTACAAAACGAACCGCTTAAATTGTCATAAAGATACATATTTTGATCACCTTTGTTGTGAATTTCTAATGAAAAAATCATTCCGGTATCTAGATGGCAAACGGAAAAACGTACCTGATAATGGTTCCGATTCAGGCAGGAACGATTATTCACGATACATTTAAAGTTTTAGGAGGTAATTATTTATGGGATTCAAATCAGACATCGAAATCGCTCAGGAAGCTACACCGATTCATATTCGTGAAGTTGCAGCTAAGATTGGTCTTACAGAGGACGACATTGAACTGTATGGCAAATATAAAGCTAAAGTGGATTACAATCTGATGACTTCAAAACCCGGCAGCGGCAAAAAGG
>CAZTHP010000113.1:0-2392 GCA_964613155.1 uncultured Lachnospiraceae bacterium
TGTGGTGCAACGAATGGTGCGGCTACAGACAAACTGAGCGCAGCTTTAGAAGCATGCGGTTGTGAAAAAGCACAGTCCATCCTTTCTGAAAAAGATTTCCTGTCCAAGAAATCACAGTGGATCTTTGGTGGTGACGGCTGGGCATACGATATCGGCTTCGGCGGTGTTGACCATGTATTAGCTTCTGGTAAAGATATCAACATTTTCGTATTTGATACTGAAGTTTACTCCAATACAGGCGGACAGGCATCAAAATCTACAAACGTAGGTGCAGTTGCACAGTTTGCTGCTGGCGGTAAAGATGTTAAGAAGAAAGATCTGGCTGGTATTGCAATGAGCTATGGTTATGTTTATGTAGCACAGATCGCAATGGGCGCTGACTACAACCAGACTGTTAAAGCAATCGCAGAAGCAGAAGCATATCCCGGACCTTCTTTGATCATTGCATATGCTCCTTGTATCAACCATGGTATCAAGAAAGGTATGTCAAAAGCTATGACAGAAGAAGCAGAAGCAGTTGCATCTGGATACTGGCATTTATTCCGTTACAATCCTGCACTGAAGGAAGAAGGAAAGAATCCTTTCAGCCTGGATTCTAAGACACCGGATATGTCACTGTATCAGGACTTCTTAAAGGGCGAAGTACGTTATACCTCTTTAGCACTTAAGAATCCGGAAAGAGCAGCAGATCTGTTCACAAGATCTGAAAAGAATGCAGTTGATAAATATGCACATCTGCAGAGACTGGTTGCTTTATATTCCGTAGAAGAATAAAATGCTTTTCTTGTAGTGGGAGAATGAAACTGTTTTCCGCAGTAGAATATCGTTTGCATTAAATTTTATATTAAATTTTGCATAAGCAAAGCGGGAGGAACTGTAAAAGGTTTCTTCCGTTTTGTTATATAAGTACCTGAATCGGGATTCTTAGTGCAATTTTATTGTAAAAAAGAAGGAAAAGCCCCTTTTCTGTAGCAATTTTACAAAAAGTACTTTCTATTTTAGGGAATTTGATGTAAAATATAAGGAAAGGTACATGCCTGTTAAGTTTTCTGATGGAGTAATTCTGCATTGAGATTATGAGATAGGTGTGAAGACTCAGATTATACTGGAAGGATCTTAAAGCGCAAATGTTAAAAAAGGGTAATTATGTAGAGAAAACCAAAGAGAATTTCAGACAAGGCTACAATTGTTGTCAGGCTGTTATTCTTGCTTACAGTGAACGTTATGGGATTGATAAGGAACTGGCATTGAAACTTTCCTGCTCTTTCGGCGGTGGTATGGGACGTATGAAAGAAGTATGTGGTGCGGTTTGTGCAATGGCGATGATCGCTGGTTTAGAAACAGGTAATACGGATCCCAAAAACATCAAAGCAAAAGAAGAAAATTATGAGATGTTTCGTTATTTGATGAACGAATTTAAGAAAGAGAACGGAAGTATTTATTGCAGCGAGTTAACTTCTTTAGAAGGAAACGAAGTCATGATGAAAGTTCAGGAACGTGGCGGACGTTATTACAAGAAGAAACCTTGTCTGGAATATGTAGCAGATGCTGCAAGAATTATTAGCAAACAGTTTATCGATTAACGGATGTTGCGAAGAATTTGTAAAATGTTCAGAAGCTTTAAAATCGTTAGAAGTTTTAGCATTTTTGGAAATTTTTCGCCGGTAAATGGGATGTCCATATTGTATGAGGAAGCGATTCTCTGATAGAAACGTGTAGGAGAAGTGTTTTCTGATATAATATGGGCATTTTTTTGAATGAAGATTATGTAATGAACAGAAGGTGTGGAAAAACACTTTTTTAGGATGGACTTGATCGTAGTTTGGAGACCGGGTGTGAAATTTGGAGGAATCTTGTGAGCAGATGAAACAGGCAAAGGAGCACGTAGAAGAAATAGAGAAAAAAGCAGAGCAGACGAGAGGAAGTGCAGAGAAAATAGCGAAAAATGCGGAGCAGACAACGGCATGTATCCGGATTTCGGTACGAAATTTAGTAGAATTTATGTTTCGAAGCGGGGATATTGATAATCGTCGAACGGGTGCGAAGGAAAAACAGGCAATGGAAGCGGGAAATCGTATTCATCGGATGATTCAGCGTCAGATGGGTGCTCATTATCAAAGTGAAGTTTCTTTAAAACGGCTTGTGGAGTGTGAATCCTTTCAGATTCAGATAGAAGGGCGCGCAGATGGTATTTTTTTCGAAGATAGCGGCACATATCTGCTGAAGTGCTATCCGGATTTCGTTGTTTCGCAGCGGGAATCAGAGCCGTTAGCGGTTGAGGAAGCTTGTGATTTTTCAAATTTATTGACTTCACAGCAGCATTTACCAGTTCTGGATGGAAATGAGGATTCGATTTTCATTGACTTGCCTGAACAGTCAAAGCAGTCTGAAC
>CAZTHP010000113.1:2492-6602 GCA_964613155.1 uncultured Lachnospiraceae bacterium
AAAGCAGTCTGAACAATCAAACTTGCTTGAATTATCAGAGCTGCCTGAGAAGATTTTTGTCGTGGATGAGATTAAAGGGATTTATCGCGATCCACAGAAATTAAAGGAAGCGGTATTGGTTCATAAAGCGCAGGCGATGTGTTATGCCTATATTTATGCAGTCCAAACTGGTCAGGCGGTGATGGGGATTCAGATGACGTACTGTCATTTGGAGACCGAGGAAATTCGTCGTTTTTATGATATCTATACATTTACACAGTTGGAGCAGTGGTTTGGGGATTTGATACAGCGATATGAACGCTGGGCGAAGCTGGAGCTGACACTCAAAAATCAGATGCGGGAAAGTCTAAAGGGGATGGAGTTTCCGTTTCCTTATCGGCCTGGGCAGCGAAAATTAGCGGTTTCGGTGTACCATACGATTCAGAAAAAAGCAGAGTTATTGATTCAGGCTCCTACCGGGATTGGAAAGACCATGTCGGTACTTTTTCCGGCTTTGAAGGCGATGGGAGAAGGAATGGGGGAGCGCGTTTTTTATTTGACGGCAAAAACCATTACGCGGACAGTTGCAGAAGAAGCATTTGATATCCTTAGAAAACAAGGTTTAACGATTCATACGGTCAGTATTACTGCAAAGGAGAAAATTTGTCCGTTGGATGTGTGCAACTGCAACCCGGAGCATTGTGTGTATGCGAAAGGGCATTTTGACCGTGTCAATGAAGCGCTTTATGATATGCTCATCCACGAGGAGCGTATGAATCGGGAACGTGTGTGGCATTACGCTGCGGCACATTCGGTTTGTCCGTTTGAATTTCAGCTGGATCTGGCTTTATGGTGTCAGGGAATTGTTTGCGATTATAATTATGTGTTTGATCCCAATGTGTATCTGCGCCGTTTCTTTAGTGATGGTGTGCAGGGAAATTATATTTTTCTGGTGGACGAGGCACATAATCTGCCGGATCGTGCGCGCGAAATGTATTCGGCTGTTTTGGTCAAGGAAGATGTTTTAAGTGCACAAAAATACTTAAAAGAGGTAGAGGAATTTCCTTTGTTGGATACACCGGACGCAATCTGGGCGGCAAAAAGGGCGCTTCGTGCGCTGCGTACGGTGAATCGAACCTTGTTGGAGCAGAAAAAAGAAACTCAAAAAGTTGAATTGCTGGATTCTGTGCAAAAGCTGTCAAATCAAACGCTGCGTGCGCAGGAATGTATCAGCAGTTTTTTGGAAGAAACGAAAAATCCGGTAAATGAAGAATTTTTGCGCTTTTACTTTGATCTGCGGCATTTTAATGCAATCTGCGATCTGCTGGATGATACGTATATTTCCTACTGTGAATTAGTGGGAAGTCGTTTTTTAGTGCGCCTTCTTTGTGCAAATCCGGCATCAAAGATTCATGATTGCATTCAACGTGGAATAGGGACGGTATTTTTTTCAGCGACCATGCTGCCGATGCACTATTATCGGGAACTTCTCACAATAGAAGAACAGATTTTTGCGATTTATGTGGATTCCCCGTTTGATAACAGGCGAAGGCTTTTGGCAGCGGCAAAAGATGTCAGCAGCCGTTATCGGATGCGCGGACCGATTCAGTATGAGCGGGTATTGGAATATATTCTTCAGGTGGTTACGGCCAAAAACGGAAATTATATGGTGTTTTTTCCGTCCTATCAGTATATGATGGAAATCGTTTCGTTGTATCAAAAACGTTGGGAAAATTCGCAAAAAGCGCCATTTGAGCTGCTTTTGCAGGAGCCGGGAATGAAAGAAGAAGACCGGGATGCTTTTTTACAGAAATTTTGGGAGCCGGAAAAGACACGATCTCTCGTGGGATTTTGTGTAATTGGTGGGATTTTTTCAGAAGGAATTGACTTGACGGGACAAAAACTGATCGGTGTTTTGATCGTCGGCACGGGTTTGAGTCAAATTCATACAGAGGGCGAATTGCTGCGGGATTATTTTGAAAAACAAGGAAAGGATGGGTTTGATTACGCCTATCGTTTTCCGGGAATCAATAAGGTTTTTCAGGCGGCAGGTCGTGTCATCCGAACTGTGCAAGACCAGGGAATCGTAATTTTGCTGGATGATCGAATGCTCTTGGAATCGCATGTAAAATTATTTCCCATGGATTGGGAAAATTACCAGGAAACACGGATTGAAACCGTTCGCCAGCAGGTCGAACATTTTTGGAGAAGCATGTCAAGCGACCTATGAAAAATTGAACCGAAAGAGAGGAGACGTGTATGATTTACGTAACAGGGGATACACATGGTAATCCTTATAAATGGATGGAGCAAATTGATCCGATGCTCTCAGCGGGGGATATCATAATCGTTACAGGTGATTTTGGGATTGGATTCTGGAAAAGCCGCTATTGGTCAGAAGAAACATTTTTTGATTCCCTTAGTGAACAGACCTATACGGTGCTGTTTGTTGATGGCAATCATGAGAATTTCAATCAACTCAATACGTATCCCGTTCGAGAATGGAATACTGGAAAGGTTCATGAAATCCGGAAAAATGTATTTCATTTGATGCGAGGAGAAGTGTATCAGATTGAAGGCATACGGATTTTTACATTTGGCGGCGGTTACTCTATTGATCGCTGGCGCCGTCAGGAAAATATTTCCTGGTGGCCGCAGGAAATGCCTTCGAAGGAAGAATATGAACATGCAGAACAGAATCTGCAAAAGGTACAATATCAGGTGGATTATATTTTGACACATACGGCACCAGCGGAATCTGTCTATTATTTATCGACGATCCGGCGATTTGGCATTAAGAATGATGTAATCGAAGAACGTCCGCTGACCGCTTTTTTGGATATGATTCAGAGAAAAACAACGTACCAGCACTGGTATTGTGGACATTTTCATGTGGATGCAGAGCTGTGGAGGAATCAAACGGTGCTGTTTAGTTCGATACGCGAATTGACAACCGGAAAAATCGTACACCAGTGGGAGCCTTATGAAGATCAATAAAAGACTTGCTGGAGAAGTATTCGCGAGATTTATGAAACGATAAAAGATAGAAAAAAGAATGAATAGAAAAATTGCTGGAGAAGGAATCGTAAGATTTATGAAACGATAAAAAATAAAAAGAAGAATGTATAAAAAGAGCGCACTTTTGGGTTTACAAGATGGATCGTTGTGGATTGGTTTCCCAATAAGTGCGCTCTGTGTGTAATTCCGATCAGGAAAAGGAATGGATTCCTGATTGTGGAAAACGAATGGATTCCTGATTACGGAAAAATGAATGGATTCCGGCTTATTCTTGATTATAGAAGATTAAGGTAAAATAAATGACCGTATGACCGTCAAAGTTGTAGCTGAGTCCTGCGTCCGCAGCGGTTTGCATGATCAGAATTCCGTGGCTTTCAATCGTTGCGAAGCGGTGCTCCGGATCACGGCAGGGTGCATCGGGATAGGCACATTGATTGCAGTGCATGCAGCCAGTGGTCAGGGTTAAGGTTTCACCGAATAATTCTTTCATCCGTTCGGAGAGGTCAAATGACACCTGTTCATGATCTCTGCGGGCATTTAAGCAGCCCTGAAAATCTGCGATGTCCGGCACATCTGCTGCGGTCGTAAATAAAAGTGCATGGGAAAACTTGTGACAGCGTTCCATGCATTCTTCGATGGTGCCGATTACGGGCGGACAAGCCCAGGAATGTCCATAACGAGAACATTCATTTTCGCAGATAAAACGAACTTTTTCCGAGAAAATAAGATCATCTTTTTTGAGTACGATATATTCACAGACGGGAAATTCTGTGATGAGTTCGTCAATTTTCTCCTGATAATTAGACATGATTTTGTTACCAATGTTACTGAAAACTTATAAAAAGCAATCTGGGTTTCGGTGCTGCATTTAGCGCGGTGGGCGTTTTATAAGGTTACTTGTTTTGCAGTAAACTTCTCCTTTCTGATAAATGTTAGATAAGTTAAGTGAGTTTCAAGTGAATCTAGTCGTTAAATAAATGATTGAAAACCGCATTTGCGGGTCGAAAACGCTGTAACCTGCGTTTTTCTGCTGTATTTATTGTAACACGTCTGCCTGAAAAGGTAAAGGTAATCCCCTGGAATTGAACCTATTGTGCCTATTGAAAAAATAAT
>CAZTHP010000114.1:0-6492 GCA_964613155.1 uncultured Lachnospiraceae bacterium
AAAAAGCTCAAAAAGAAGTGGAAACCAGTATTCGAGAAGAAGGTGAAGCAGCCGCTCTTGAAGTAGGAATCCATGGAATTCATCCGGAACTGATCCGTTTACTGGGTAAGATGAAATTCCGTACCAGTTATGGACAGAATGCTTTGCGGCATTCCGTTGAAGTTGCCCATTTATCTGGTTTACTGGCCGGTGAGATTGGAGTAGATGTGCGTACTGCAAAGCGTGCAGGTCTGCTTCATGACATTGGAAAAGCAGTCGATCATGAAATGGAAGGTTCTCATGTTCAGCTGGGTGTGGATCTTTGTAAGAAATATCGGGAATCTGCTGTTGTAATCAACGCAGTAGAGTCTCATCATGGTGATGCAGAACCTGCATCTTTGATCGCCTGCATTGTTCAGGCCGCAGATACGATTTCTGCTGCCAGACCCGGTGCAAGACGTGAAACATTGGAAACATATACCAACAGATTAAAACAGTTAGAAGATATCACAAATTCCTATAAGGGTGTTGAAAAGTCTTATGCCGTTCAGGCAGGACGCGAAATTCGGATTATGGTTATACCCGAACAGATCAGTGATGATGATATGGTGCTGCTTGCGAGAAATGTATCCAAGCAGATCGAAGCAGAACTGGAATATCCGGGACAGATAAAAGTAAATGTGATTCGTGAATCACGTGTAACCGATTATGCGAAATAATTTTTAAAAAATAATGAGGGAAGTATTGAAACATTTGTAAGATTCCAACGTGCAAAGTTTCAATACTTTCCTTTCTTTTTGCAGAAAGGAAGATTTCTTCTCCTTATAAGAGGGGAAAGGGATAAAAGAAGGGAATAAGATAGGTAAGCATATGAGTATTGCAATAGAAGAAAAAGAACGTATGCAGCGTGTAGGTCGAAATTTGGCATATACCGGTGCGATTTTAAAGGTTTATCAAGATGAAATGCAGCTTCCAAAAGGAAGATTTCTTCTCCTTATAAGAGGGGAAAGGGATAAAAGAAGGGAATAAGATAGGTAAGCATATGAGTATTGCAATAGAAGAAAAAGAACGTATGCAGCGTGTAGGTCGAAATTTGGCATATACCGGTGCGATTTTAAAGGTTTATCAAGATGAAATGCAGCTTCCAAATGGAAAAAAATCCCAATGGGATTACTTTTATTTAAAAGGTGGCGCAGCTGTAATCCCTGTTTTAGAGGATGGAAGGATTTTAATGGTTCGCCAGTATCGCAATGCTTTGGATCGGGAAACCTTAGAAATTCCAGCAGGTGTTTATGATTACGAAGGAGAAGCTGGACTTATTTGTGCAGCCAGAGAATTAGAAGAAGAAACGGGATATCGATCAGATTCCATTACGTTTTTATTAAATGTCAATTCTATTCCGGCTTTTTCCAATGAAACGATTTCCATTTATGTTGCTAAGAATTTGCAAAAATCCGTTCAGCATTTGGATGAAGAAGAATTTTTAAGAGTAGAAGCCTGGAGTGTGGAAGATTTGTTACAAGAGATCCAGCAGGGGAGATTAACGGACAGTAAAACGGTATGCGGAATTTTGACCTACCACCTTCAATCAAACTTGCTTCAGACAAGTTCTGCTCCGAAAAGCGATTTGGATTGAATTTGATTGGAGTGTCAGATAGAGGAATTCCGACATAATGCAAAAATGATGTGCATAGGAATAGAGAGAAGCAGCAGGATCAGGTGTTGGGCTGGTGAGAACGAGGAAGGGGATTAGAAATAAAGTTCAGCAGCAGGAAGCGGATCAAAATCGAGATTTGAACCAGAGCCAGGGACTCCAAAAGCATGGATTTCGGTATGATTTCTGGCAGATGGAGTTGCTGGTGTGTATCGCAATTGGAGGAATCACCGGACTGATCGGTGCGTTTTTTCCAGAGTCAGTCTTCTACGAAACGATTCGTTATTATAACGTAGGGAGCGAAGCGTTTGCGAGGGAAGCATCTAGGAATCAATGGTTTCTGAGGGAAATTTTTTCGTATCAGATTCCTTTTTGTTGGGGGATGCGTGTTTTCATACCAGGATTGCTTTTTTTAGTGGGAATATTTGGAAACGCTCGTTTTTTTCGCTTGCTTTTTGATAGTGCAGTTTTTTTACAGCTGTTTGGAATTTCCATGCAATCGCTGCTGCTGTTTGGAGCATTTGGCATGTCCCGATGGCTGGTGTATCAGGTGGTGATGCTGCTTCCAGAAGGTTTTTATTTGCTTGCGATTATAGAAGGGAATCGGATGCGAAGACAAAAACAGACGAGGAATCGTTCTGTCTGGAGAAGTTGGAAAAGCATAGGTGTGCTGTTTTTACTTTTAACAGTGGGCTGCTGTTTGGAAATGATCGCCGCTTTTTTCTTTTTCCTGCATTGCGTTCTTTAGAGAATTTGTGTATAATGTCATAATGTGTGAAAAAGGAACTAAAACGATAAGGTACAAAAGGAGAATAAATTGATGAAAAAGACATTTGTTTCATTAGAACAGGTTCAAGAAATGGTAAAAGAGTATCCGACCCCTTTTCATTTATATGATGAAAAGGGAATTCGTGAAAATGCAAAGCGTGTGAATGAAGCATTTTCCTGGAACAAGGGCTTTAAGGAATATTTCGCAGTAAAAGCAAATCCCAATCCCTTTTTAATCCAGATTTTAAAAGAATATGGCTGCGGATGTGATTGTTCCTCTTTGGCAGAACTGATGTTAGCGAAAGAATTAGGTTTTTCTGGCGAGGATATCATGTTTTCTTCCAATACAACACCAGCAGAAGAATTTCAGTATGCAAGAAAAGTAGATGCGATCATCAATCTGGATGACTTTACTCACATTGATTTTCTGGAAAAATGCACAGGTTCGATTCCGGAGACGATCAGCTGTCGTTTTAATCCCGGCGGTATTTTCCAGATGAGCAATGGAATTATGGACAATCCGGGAGATGCCAAGTATGGTATGACGGAAGAACAGATGGTAGAAGCGTTCAAGATTCTGAAAGCAAAAGGTGCGAAGTATTTTGGAATCCACGCCTTCCTGGCAAGTAATACGGTAACGAATGAATACTATCCGGAATTGGCAGCTGTATTGTTTAAGCTGGCGGTTAAATTGAAAAAAGAAACCGGTGTGAAGATTCGCTTCATTAATCTTTCTGGTGGAGTAGGAATTCCTTATAAACCAGAGGAGGAACCAAATGATATTTTAGCAATTGGTGAAGGTGTACGGAAAGTTTACGAAGAAATTTTAACACCCGAAGGGATGGATGACATTGCGATTTATACCGAAATGGGTCGTTTCATGATGGGACCGTACGGTTGTCTGGTTACTCAGGCAATTCATCAGAAGCATATTTATAAAGAATACATCGGTTGTGATGCATGTGCTGCGAATCTGATGCGCCCGGCAATGTATGGCTCTTACCATCACATTACTGTTTTAGGAAAGGAAGATGCGCCCTGTGATCACCAGTATGATGTGACAGGTTCTCTGTGTGAGAATAATGATAAATTTGCGGTTGACCGTATGCTTCCGGAAATCGAAGTGGGAGACTATCTGGTTCTTCATGATACAGGGGCACATGGTTTCTCAATGGGATATCAGTATAATGGTAAATTAAGATCTGCTGAGCTTCTGCTGAAAGAAGATGGAAGTTATCAATTGATCCGTCGTGCAGAAACGGTAAAAGATTATTTTGCAACCTTTGATTTTTGCGATATGATCCCCGGCTTAACGAAATAAAGTAAGAACGAGTATCTACAGAAAACTTTTTAGAATTTTTTCCTGCCAGCAGAGCTTCTGCTGGCAGTTTTGTTGTGATTTCTTCATGGGGACGTTCTGGACAATTATAAAAAATGGTCGTATAATGTTACACGGACAAATTTGGGAAAGAGTGAGGGAGAAAAATTGGGACAATTATCACCAATGATGCAGCATTATTTGGCAACGAAAGAGCAATATCAAGACTGCATTCTTTTTTATAGATTAGGCGACTTTTATGAGATGTTTTTCGATGATGCAGTAACCGTTTCACGCGAATTGGAATTAACGTTAACCGGAAAAGATTGTGGACTGGAAGAACGGGCTCCCATGTGCGGAATTCCGTACCATGCTTATGAAAATTATATGAACCGTTTGGTACAAAAAGGTTATAAGGTAGCAATCGCAGAGCAGGTAGAAGATCCGAAGCAGGCAAAGGGACTGGTAAAGCGAGAAGTCATTAAGGTTGTTACACCGGGTACGATTACTTGCGCACAGGCATTGGAAGAAGGAAAAAACAATTATCTGATGTGCGTGGTCTATCTGGAAAAATCATTTGGAATTGCTTCTGCGGATATTTCAACAGGTGATTTTTATGTTACAGAAGTGGATTCGGTTCGTGTTTTGAATGATGAGATTTATAAATTTATGCCGTCTGAGTTGATCTGTAATGAAGCACTGGAGATGAGCGGAATGGATTTTCAGGATCTGCGTCAGCGGCTTCATATCTCAATCTCCTCATTAGATCCGGTCTATTTCAGCGATGATAAGATTTTGCGGATTTTAAAAAATCATTTTCATACAGATCGTTTAGATGGGTTGGGATTGCAGGATTATCCTTCGGGAACCATTGCAGCAGGTGCTTTATTGACCTATCTGTACGAAACACAGATGAGTACCGTGTCCCAGCTGACGCGTATGAAGACGTATCGTACTGGGAAATTCATGATTTTAGACACTTCTACGCGTCGGAATCTGGAATTGACAGAAACACTGCGGGAAAAGAATAAACGGGGCAGTTTATTGGGAGTTTTGGATAAGACCAGAACCGCGATGGGGGCTAGAATGCTGCGTTCCTGGATTGAGCAGCCGTTGATCGACCGACAGGAAATTTTAGACCGGCAGGATGCTTTGGAAGAAATCAATGAAAGTCAGATCGACCGGGAAGAATTGCGGGAATATTTAAATATGGTGTATGATCTGGAACGTTTGATCAGCCGTATGGCTGGAAAGACTGCAAATCCCAGAGATTTGATTGCTTTTCGCAATTCTTTGCAGATGCTGCCGCCGATTCGTCACATCATGGAAAATTATCGCTGCAATCTGCTGCAGAAATTGACGGAGGAACTGGATCCTTTGGAAGATATCTGTGCTTTGATCGAGCGTTCGATCGTGGAAGAACCTCCTGTTACCGTGCGGGAAGGCGGAATCATAAAGGAAGGTTATCATGAATTGGCTGATCAATACCGCAAAGCCAGTACGGAAGGAAAAACATGGCTGACAGAATTGGAAAGCCGGGAACGAGAAAGTACCGGAATTAAAAATCTTCGTGTGAAGTTTAATAAAGTATTTGGCTATTATTTAGAAGTGACCAATTCGTTTAAAAATCTGGTTCCGGATCATTATGTGCGTAAGCAAACGCTTACAAATGCAGAACGTTATACCACAGATGAGTTGAAACATCTAGAAGAAATTATTTTGGGAGCGGAAGACAAGCTCTGTTCACTGGAGTACGATCTGTTTTGCGAGGTGCGTGACAGCATTGCGGCAGATGTAGCCAGAATTCAGAAGACAGCAAAAGCCGTTGCACAGCTGGATGTTTTGGTTTCTCTTGCTGCGGTAAGCTCTCGCTACGATTATGTGCGTCCGCATATTAATATAAAGGGTATAATTGATATTAAAGATGGACGTCATCCTGTTGTGGAAAATATGCTGCAGAACGGGCAATTTGTGGCGAATGATACGTATTTAAATCATACGAATAAACGCGTTTCGATTATTACGGGTCCGAATATGGCAGGTAAATCAACGTATATGCGTCAGTGCGCACTGCTGGTTTTAATGGCGCAGATCGGATGCTTTGTACCGGCTTCTTCTGCAAATATTTGTATCTGTGATCGGATTTTTACCCGAGTGGGTGCATCCGATGATCTGGCAAGTGGTCAAAGTACCTTTATGGTGGAGATGACTGAGGTTGCGAATATTCTTCGAAATGCTACGCGCAATAGTTTGTTGATTTTGGATGAAATCGGCCGTGGAACCAGTACATTTGACGGATTGAGTATTGCGTGGGCAGTGATTGAATATATCAGCAGCACAAAAACGCTGGGTGCGAAGACATTGTTTGCAACGCATTATCATGAACTGACTGAATTAGAAGGAAAGCTTCCGGGGGTTCACAATTACTGTATTGCAGTCAAAGAAAATGGCGATGATATTGTATTTTTACGAAAAATCGTAAAAGGTGGTGCTGATAAAAGTTACGGAATTCAGGTAGCAAAGCTGGCTGGTGTACCGGAGAGTGTTCTGCATCGTGCGAAAGAAATCGCAGATGCTTTAACACGCGCCGACACGGCGGCAAAAACCAGGGAATTGGCACGTGCGTCCAGTAATGCAAGGGTTTCTGTCAAAAAACCGGATGATGTGGATATGGCACAGCTGACGTTATTTGATACGGTAAAAGAAGATGAGATTATTTAGGAATTAACCGAGGTCGATCTGGGGCATATGACACCGATCGATGCCTTGAATT
>CAZTHP010000115.1:0-6337 GCA_964613155.1 uncultured Lachnospiraceae bacterium
AAAAATATTCCAAAGACAGCAAAAACAAGCCAGGTCATAATACTTAATATCACACCATGTGTTGCAGCAGATTCTGCTTCCTCCCTGCGTCCTTCTCCAAGCCGTCGTGAAATTAATGATGTCACGCCGGCTGCCGTACCGACTGCAAAGGCAATCAATAGATTCTGAATCGGATAAGCAAGTGACAGCGCTGACACTGCTTTCTCACTGACCTGTGCTACAAAGTAACTGTCCACAATGTTATAAAGTGCCTGAATCAGCATAGAAAACATAGCAGGCAGTGACATGGATAGAATCAAGGGGAACATCTTTGCAGTTCCCATACGGTTTTCTTCTTGTGTTTCTAACGGCATTTTACTTTTCCTCACTTTCGATTCTCAAAAGCTTTTGAAGAAGCTTTTGCAATTCTTTTCTCTCTTGTTCTGATAAATGTTCAACCCAAGCATGGTCGATTTTCGCAACAACGATCTCCAGCTCATGCTGCATATCTTTCGCTTTTTGGGTTAAGGAAACTAATTTGCTTCTAGCATCGTTGGGATTTGGGATTTTCAAAATAAATCCTTTCTTTTCCAGACTCTCTAACAACCCCAAAACAGTAGGGTGTGTAATGGCACACTCCTTTTCGATATCTACGATTCTTGCACTTTGGTTTTGCTGCATAAACAAAAATTTTAAAATTCTGCATTGTGATGCGGTCAAATCATAATCTGCCAAAATCGGATTTGACATTTTGTCAAATTCAATGGATGCTGTTTTTATTAAAACTGCAATTCTATTAGTATTCATAATTTTCTCCGTATTTTCTTAGTTTCTTATTTTCTTATTTTCTTTTCGTAGCTACCTACTAATTATAAGTAGGTAGCTACCTTGTGTCAAGGAGATAGAATACAGACAGAAATATAATCTATTTATTCAAAATAGTGTTTAGCACGGAATCGAATGAATTTGAGACAACGCGGTTGATATAAATTGCAATTTATCCTGTGAAAACATCTACTTTAACATGCAAGATCCGTTAGAAGAAAGCGTGACCTTGATGGTCTGGAATATCCAGGCTGTCATGGTCTTTTTTTCTTATACGGCAAAAGCAAAAGATGGAAGCAAAAAGAAAGTAACCTGCAAAGTGACGGTCAAAGCAGCCGAAAAAGATAATTTCAAAATTATAAGGCAATACTAAAAGCTCAACCAAAGTATTTCTCTAATAAGCCCTGTAATGCCTTGACGTGTCTTACTTCATCTCTATTAGCAGCATAAAATAAAATGGGGAAAAAGAACGTAAAAAAGAAATTTCCCTGAATAATTGACAAATGTGGCGAAACAAATTAAGCTAAGGAAGCGTGTAAATGGTTGAGTAATAGGGGGATAAAACATGTCTTATATATCAATTCTACATTTTATAAAATTGATTTTTCGTTCTTGTCTGCTGGTTGCCGCTGCGATTTCTTATGCGGTAAATCGAATGCAGCAGTCAGGAAATTTGATTTTCGATGCGGAACATAGACCGTTTATTTTGTTTTTGATTTGGCTGATTTTTGTAATAGAAATGGTTTTTCGCTTTTTTCCATCACGAGTTGAAAGCATGGGATGTCAAAAACAGTTTAAACGAAATTACAAGCCAACATCGGTCCAAAAAGAAAAACGTCAATCGGATCGATCGGTTTTGTGGGTGGCGGTGTTTTGGATTTTCCTGAATGGAATAATTGGTGTGCTGCGTAGTGGAAAGCTGATTGACGATGGTATTTTGCTGCTGATCAGTCTGGTATTTTCGGTTTGCGATATGATCTGCATTTTATTTTTTTGCCCTTTTCAGACCTGGTTTATGAAAAATAAATGTTGTACAAGCTGCAGGATTTACAATTGGGATTATGCGATGATGTTTACGCCGTTACTGTTTACGAGGGACTTTCTGGCATGGAGTCTCTTTGGGGTGGCATTTTTGCTTCTGCTGCGTTGGGAGCTTACGGTATATATGCATCCAGAGCGTTTTTCAGAGGAAACGAATGCTTGCCTTGCCTGTTCTGCATGCAAGGAAAAGCTTTGTCAGCATAAAAAACAACTTCGCCGTTTCTGGAAAAGAAATCAAGATAGACTGCACTTGAAAGAGAAGGATCGTATAAAGGAAGCGTAAATCAATCGTTCTATTGACAAGTTCATGTAAATGAACTACAATAGTTAATGCAGATTAACTAAAAGAGTGAATTAGGAGAATCAGTGTGGATAAATATGTAGATGCAAACAGAGTTTTTTCCAAGTTTTCACGAAATTATATGGAACTTAAGAAAAATCTGCCGATCAGACCGAGTGAAATGGCGGTGTTGAATATTATCACGCAGCGTGAAGGGCAGTATACGCCGCTGATGATAGCAGAGCTGCTCGGTGTATCGAAGCCGATGATAGCGGCCCATCTTCAAGTTCTTTTGAAAAAAGGCTATATTCAGAAGGAAGTTTCCACAGAAGACAGGCGCAGTTTCTATGTTTTGCCGACCGATCAGGCAGTTCAGCTGACGGAGCAATTTAATGGAAAACAAACGGAATATCTGAAAGCGATGGAAACTACAATTGGGGAGGCAGAATTTAACAAATTGATCTATTTGCTGGATCAAACACTGCCGATACTTGAGAGATTATTAGAGGAGTAACCTATGCAAAATAATGAAATCAATCAAGCTGTGACATGGAATCCATGGCATGGCTGCAAGAAAGTAAGTCCTGGCTGCAAGAATTGCTTTGTTTATAAAATGGATCGACGTTATGGCAGAGATACCACGATTATCACAAAAGGGAAAACTACATATGAACTGAAGGACAAGGACTGTCCCTACGGTTCTCTGGTGAAGCTTTGCTTTTCCTCAGACTTTTTTATTGAGGAAGCAGATGAATGGCGTAAAGGCTGCTGGGATTTTATCCGCCGTCGTAAGGATTGTATTTTTGTTACGACAACGAAGCGCCCTGAACGAATTAAGGACTGTGTTCCAGCTGATTGGGGAGAAGGCTGGGAACATTTTCATCTGAGCATTTCCATTGAAAATCAGGAGATGGCAGATAAGCGTTTGCCGCATTTTTTGGATGCTCCTCTGAAACATCGTGAAGTCTTCTGTTCTCCGCTGATCGAACCCATTAAATTGGGCAAGTATCTCGATACCGGTCTGATCAAATGTGTCAATGTAGGCGGTGAAATGGCTGCGAAAAGCGAGGTGCGCCCGATTAAGTGGGAGTGGGTGCGTGACTTGTATTTAGAAGCAAAAGAACGAGAGATTGAATTTTATTTTCATCAATGCGGCTCGATGTTTCTGCGTGATGGGGTCAACATTGGGAAGTGGAAATTGAAAGAACAGATTACCCGTGCGGAAGAAATTCAGCATGAGTTGGAAAACATGTACGGTGAGACACCAAAAAGCAAGCAATAAAAGGAATCTGTGGTGAGAATTTATGACTCGTAAGTGAGTCTTGAATTAAAAATAGTGTCAAGTGACCTATGCAAAAATGAGCCAAGAGAAAACGGTTCAGATGAAGTTTGAAAAGAAAAAGGAGAATGTGATATGAATACTTTAGAAGCGATTTACAGCAGAAAATCCATTCGCGATTTTAATGGAAAAAATATTACAGAAAAGGAACTGAATGAGATCCTGAAAGCAGCGTATGCGGCACCTGTAGGACGAGCAATGTATGATACTTTGAGTATGACAGTTATAAGCAACAAAGAACTTCTTGGCAAATGGGAACAGCATATGGCAGCTGCTACAGGAAATCCTGATATGCATCCATTCTATGGAGCGCCTACTGTTATTTTACTCTCATCTGCAATTCCGTCAGCACAGATGAGCAATTTATCCTATTCCAATGCGGCAATTGTTGTACAGAATATGTCACTTGCAGCAACAGAACTTGGAATCGGAACTTGCCATATTTGGGGAGCGGTTGGCGTCTTAAATGGTAATGAAGAACTTGTAAAAGAATTGAAAGTACCCGAAGGTATGGTACCTTGCTGTGCAATCGCACTTGGTCATTTCGATGGTAAATATGAAGTACGTGAAATCGCAGCAGATCGTATTAAAACCGAATATGTAAAATAATTCTTTCGCAGCGTAGGAAGCGGAAGCTATTGGAAAGAAAGAGCTGTTGCAAAATAGATCAAGAACAATCGACTCGTTCAGGATTTATGGAGCAAGAGCTCTTTTTTTCTGTATTTTTTTAAACGCAGCGATTATTTTTGAAGTTCTCGTTCAATCTGTTCTGTATTGGGAATCGCAGGGATTCCACCCATTGTCTGCACACATAAGCCGCCGGACATATTTCCATAGAGAAGGGCAGCTTCGAGCAGTTCCGGAGTGATATCAGTGCGATGGCTGACACCCTGCATCAATAATTTGGACAGAAAACCGCCCCAGAAAGCATCACCGGCTCCAGTTGCATCAATTGCATGAACCCGATTTCCAGGGATATGTTTTTGCGTTCCATTGAAATAATAGATGGCACCGTCAGCGCCGAGTGTCTGTACGACAACTGTGATCTGGTGCTGTTCCATAAAGGTGTGGATATTTTCTGCACCGCCAACGAAATACAGTTCTTCATCTGAAATTTTTAAGAAATCTACGTAGGGCAGGATCGTGTCCACTTCTGTTTTACATTTCTCAATATCGTGCCAGATCATATCGCGGTAATTCACATCGAAGCTTACAAGTTTGTGGTGTTCATGCGCCAGTTTCATTGCATATTGGATGGCCTCACGGCTGGGATTGTCGGATAAGGAAAAGGAACCGGCGTGGAACATCCGGCATCCGGGGATATTGGCATGGTCAACATCCTCTTTGCTTAATAAAAGATCGGCTCCGGGCTTGCGGGCGAAGGTAAAGGAACGTTCTCCATTTTCATAAAGAGTGACAAATGCCAGGGTTGTGATGGCTTCATCGGTAAGGTTTGGACAAAGCATCGTGATGTGATGATCTTCTAACGTGGATTTTAGACGTTTTCCAAAGTCATCATTTCCCAAAACTCCTAAAAATGCCGTGGAAAGACCGTTTTTAGCAGTTGAAACTGCAACATTTGCAGGAGCTCCGCCGGGATTGGCGGTAAAAGTAAATGGTTTTTGATCGGGTGTAAAATCAATCAGCATTTCGCCAGCGCAAATAATATCGTAAGAATTCATTGTAACTACCTCACTTTCTACAGATTCGAGTTGTAAATAAATATTAAGTCGATTTATGGTTCGCAGATTTCTGAATCTACCGATTCATTTTTTAACAGTTCAAAACCAAGTTTCAGTGATTTATCAGGAGTATTTGGTTTTTCAATTTTTTCAAGTAAAATTTTTGCACCCTCGATTCCACATTCGCGGTAATAAAAATGAACTGTTGTCAGACTAGGTGAGAGTATCGCAGATACTTTGCTGTCTCCAAAACCGGAAATTGCAATCTGGTCGGGAATTGCGATCTTTTGTTGGTTTAAATACTTAATCGCACCGAGGGCAATGGTATCCGTAGCACAGATGATCGCATCTGTGTCGGGGTTGGCATCTAGAAGCAGCGGTGTATTGTCATAGCCGTTTTCAATATGGAAGGAGCCTGTTCGGATCATCGTTTCGGAAACTTCCAGATCATACTTTTTCAGCGTATCGAGATATCCTTGTCTGCGATCTTTTCCAACTGCAATATCCTTTTCCGGAACACCGATGTAACCGATTTTTTTGCGTCCGCTTTCAATCATATATTCTGTGATGGCAGCCGCAGCATGGTAGTCATCGTGATAGATGCTGGAGGCGTAATGGCAGGACTGTCCGAGTACAACGAGTGGAATGCGAAGCGATTTGATGACAGCCTTGTGGCGCGGTGTCAGGATTGTTCCAAGGAGAATGATGCCGTCTACCATACGCTGACTGAAGGTATGGATAAATTCCAATTCTTTTTCGGCAGTGTTTTCCGTATCCGTCAAAAGCATCTGATAACCATGGGCTAAAAGCACTTCATTGATACCGGCAACCACCTGTGAAATCGAGTCCGAATCGATTTTCGGAATAATGACCCCGATTAATTTGGTTTTCCGGGTGCGAAGTGTCTGTGCCTGGGAAGATGGGATATATCCAGTTTCTTCAATTACTTTAGCGATAGCAGCTTTTTTTTCGGCACTGAGGTATCCGTTGTTTAAGTAGCGGGACACAGCCGAAGGGGAAACACCAGCAAGCTGTGCAATTTCACTGATATTCATCTAAAAATCTCCTAACTATAGCATGAGTTATCGTTATTAGAATCATGGTGCAGTCGATCAGACTGTCCGGTTAATGCTAGAATCATGGTGCAGTCGATCAGACTGTCCGGTTAATGTGTTTCAATGTTGATTTTAT
>CAZTHP010000116.1:0-6217 GCA_964613155.1 uncultured Lachnospiraceae bacterium
TATATCAGGTAAGGAAGCTAAGGTAAAAGAAGTGCTTGAAGCTCAAATGCGCAACACTGACCTTGGTAATTATCTGTTTCAGGTGTTGATTCCCACAGAGAAGGTGCTCACAGTTCGTAATGGGAAGAAGGTTGTAAAAGAAAAGAACCTTTATTCAGGCTATGTCTTTATTGAGGCCGACCTTCAGGGTGAGGTTGCACATCTGCTTCGCAACACCACTAACGTGATTGATTTCCTAAAAGGACGCGGCAAAGATGCAAAGCCCGAATCGCTTCGTGAAAGCGAAGTGATGAGGATGCTCGGAGCAGCTGACGAAATCAATGATCTTTCTGAAGAAGGCGTCAACAACTACATTGTCGGCGAAAAGGTGAAAGTGACCTACGGACCGTTCAACGGCTTCAGGGCTGAAGTGATTGAAGTTTACCCCGAAAAGAAGAAACTCAAAGTAGAGGTGAAAATATTCGACCGCAAAACGCCTATGGAGCTCGAGATGTCGCAAGTAGAGCGTGAATAAACTAAAGCGAAGGACGATGGGCTTTGTTACGGAAGTCGATTGCCCTTTAAATTTGTGAAGGCACGCACAAACATCAATCTAATTAAGTTTTAACAAAATGGCTAAAGAAATTGCTGGACAAATCAAATTGCAGATCAAAGGTGGAGCAGCAAATCCATCGCCTCCAGTAGGTCCCGCGCTTGGCTCCAAGGGTATCAATATCATGGAGTTTTGCAAGCAATTCAACGCCCGCACCCAGGACAAGGCAGGCAAAGTGCTTCCGGTTGTAATTACCTATTACTCCGATAAGTCATTTGACTTCGTTGTCAAAACTCCTCCGGTAGCAATCCAGCTTCTGGAAGCGACCAAGAAAAAGAGCGGTTCGGCTCAGCCTAACCGTACAAAGGTTGCTGAAGTTACATGGGAGCAGGTAAAGACTATTGCTGAAGACAAAATGCCCGACTTGAACTGCTTTACCATAGCATCGGCAATGAAGATGGTTGCCGGAACAGCCAGAAGCATGGGTATCACCGTTAAAGGGGCGTTCCCTGAAAACATTTAATAACTTCAATTGAACAATGGGTAAACTTACAAAGAATCAGAAGGTTGCTTACTCGAAGATTGAAGCAGGGAAAGCATACCCCCTTTCGGAAGCGACTGAAAAAGTGAAAGAAGTGACTTTCACAAAATTCGACGCTTCGCTCGATATCGATGTGCGTCTTGGCGTAGATCCTCGTAAAGCAAATCAGATGGTGCGCGGCGTCGTTACGCTGCCCCACGGAACCGGCAAACAGGTGCGCGTGCTCGTGCTCTGCGCTGCTGACGCTGAAGCTGCCGCAAAGGCTGCAGGCGCTGACTATGTCGGTCTCGATGAATATATTGAAAAAATCAAAGGCGGATGGACTGATGTTGACGTTATCATCACTCAGCCCGCAATCATGGGTAAAATCGGTGCCCTTGGCCGTATTCTCGGTCCCCGCGGCCTGATGCCTAACCCCAAGAGCGGCACAGTGACTGTTGACGTTGCCAAAGCCGTTGAAGAAGTGAAGAAAGGTAAAATCGACTTTAAAGTCGACAAAAACGGTATCGTTCACTCTTCAATCGGTAAGGTTTCTTTCTCTGTTGAGCAGATGAGAGACAACGTGCGTGAGTTCATCAACACACTGATTAAACTGAAACCCGCCGCTTCAAAGGGTACATATATTAAGAGCGTTTATCTTTCAAGTACAATGAGCCCCGGCGTCAAAGTCGACACCAAGACCGTTGAGGATTAATCATTAAAACCCGAAAAAGATGAAAAAGGAAGATAAAGCATTAATCATTGACAGCATTGAAGAAACTCTGAAGAGCTATTCTTGCTTTTACCTGGCTGAAACCGCCGGTCTCGATGCCGAAGCAACAAGCGAACTCCGCAAGGCCTGCTTCAACGACGACATTAAACTGCTTGTCGTTAAGAACACACTCCTTCACAAGGCGCTTGAGAGATTCGACATTGACTTCACTGAACTCTATCCTTCACTGAAAGGTTCGACTTCACTGCTCTGCTCAAATACAGGCAATGCTCCCGCAAAGCTTCTGAAGAAGATACAGAAGAAGGATCAACCCCTTCCCCGCCTTAAAGCAGCTTACGTAGAAGAGACTATCTATGTTGGCGAAAACCAGCTCGACACCCTTGTTTCAATCAAGAGCAAGAACGAACTTATCGCCGATGTTATCGCCCTTCTCCAGTCGCCTGCTAAGAACGTTATCAGCGCTCTTCAGTCAGGAGGAAACAAGCTTCACGGCATTCTTGAGACACTCTCAAACAAAGAATAAACCAAAGTCAAAACAAACAATAAATACATACAAAAATGGCAGATTTAAAAGCTTTTGCAGAACAATTAGTTAACCTCTCAGTAAAAGAAGTAAACGAACTTGCTCAAATCCTCAAAGACGAATACGGCATCGAACCTGCAGCTGCCGCAGTAGCTGTAGCAGCCGGCCCCGCAGCTGGTGCACCCGCAGCCGAAGAAAAATCTTCTTTCGACGTTGTGCTTAAAAACGCAGGCGCAAGCAAACTTGGTGTTGTAAAACTCGTTAAGGAACTTACCGGTCTCGGCCTCAAAGAAGCTAAAGAATTGGTAGACGGCGCTCCCTCAGTTGTTAAGGAAGGTCTCGCCAAAGCTGACGCTGAAGCTCTCAAGAAATCTCTCGAGGAAGCCGGCGCTGAAGTAGAACTGAAATAAAATTGCCTGCCAATCAGGCGATTAGGTTAAGAATCATCTTAACGGTTGATTCTTAACCTTTTTGTGTTCTTTTTATATTTGAGTTCCTTAACCACCTATTTTTAGATGTCAGTTTCACAAGATAAACCCCGCATTAATTTTGCATCGGTAAAGAATCCTCTGCCTTATCCTGATTTTCTGGAAGTGCAGTTGAAATCGTTCCGCGACTTCTTGCAGCTTGAGACTGCTCCCGAGAAACGCAACAACGAGGGCCTTTACAAAGTATTTGCCGAAAATTTCCCTATAGCCGACACTCGAAACAATTTCGTACTGGAGTTTCTTGATTACTATATCGATCCTCCGCGCTACACCATCGAGGAATGTCTTGACAGAGGCCTTACCTACAGCGTGCCTCTAAAGGCTAAGTTAAAACTTTATTGCACCGACCCTGACCACGAGGATTTTGCCACCGTGATTCAGGACGTCTATCTCGGCCCGATTCCATATATGACCGAGAAAGGAACTTTTGTTATCAACGGAGCCGAGCGCGTTGTCGTCTCGCAGCTGCATCGCTCGCCGGGCGTGTTCTTCGGACAAAGCACTCACGCTAACGGCACAAAGCTTTATTCAGCCCGTATCATTCCGTTCCGCGGCTCATGGATTGAGTTTGCCACGGACATCAACAATGTGATGTACGCTTACATCGACCGCAAGAAGAAATTGCCCGTAACAACGCTGCTGCGCGCAATCGGTCTGGAAAGCGACAAAGATATTATTGAAATCTTCGGTCTCGCCGAGGAAATCAAGGTTAACAAAACAAACCTCAAGAAGGCGGTTGGCCGTACACTTGCCGCCCGTGTGCTCCGCACATGGGTTGAGGACTTCGTCGATGAAGATACCGGCGAGGTTGTCTCTATCGAGCGCAACGACGTGGTGATTGACCGCGAGACAGTGCTTGAGGAAGAACACATTCAAGAAATTTTGGATTCGGGAGTGCAGACTATCCTCCTTCACAAAGAGGATGCCAACACCTCCGACCACTCCATTATTTTCAACACACTCCAGAAAGACACCTCCAATTCCGAAAAGGAGGCTATACAGTATATTTACAGGCAGCTGCGCAACGCCGAGCCGCCGGACGATGCAAGCGCCCGCGAGGTCATAACCAACCTTTTCTTCTCCGAAAAGCGCTACGACCTCGGCGAAGTTGGCCGCTACCGCATAAACAAGAAACTCGGTCTGACAACTTCGATGGATGTGAAGGTGCTCACCAAGGAAGACATCATCGCAATCATCAAATATCTCATAGAGCTTATCAACTCCAAGACCGACGTTGACGACATCGACCACCTCAGCAACCGCCGCGTCCGCACAGTAGGCGAGCAGCTCTACAACCAGTTTGGCGTAGGCCTCGCACGTATGTCTCGCACCATCCGCGAACGCATGAACGTGCGCGACAATGAGGTGTTCACCCCCATCGACCTCATCAATGCGAAGACCATTTCTTCGGTAATCAACACATTCTTCGGCACCAACGCGTTGTCGCAGTTCATGGACCAGACCAACCCGCTGGCCGAAATCACACACAAGCGCCGTATGTCGGCTCTCGGCCCCGGCGGTCTCTCGCGTGAGCGCGCCGGCTTCGAAGTGCGTGACGTCCACTATACACATTATGGCCGTCTATGTCCTATTGAAACACCTGAAGGTCCTAACATCGGTCTTATCTCCTCGCTCTGCGTTTATGCAAAAATAAACGACCTCGGCTTCATCGAGACTCCCTACCGCAAGGTCGAGAACTCGAAGGTTAACCTTAACAACGACGAAGTGGTTTACCTCACTGCCGAGATTGAGGAGGGTAAAGTGATTGCCCAGGGCAACGCTCCCCTCAATGACGACGGCACTTTCGTACGCGATAAGGTGAAAGCTCGTCTGGACGCCGATTTTCCCATCGTTCCCCCGTCGGATGTTGAGCTGATGGACGTATCTCCCACACAGATTGCGTCAATCGCAGCTTCTCTTATTCCGTTCCTCGAACATGACGATGCCAACCGTGCGCTCATGGGTTCAAACATGATGCGTCAGGCCGTGCCTCTGATGCGCAGCGAATCGCCTATCGTCGGCACAGGCCTCGAAGGTCAGCTCATCCGCGATTCTCGCACTCAGATTATGGCTGAAGGCGACGGCACGATTGAGTTTGTTGACGCACGAGTAATTCGCATCCGCTACGACCGTACCCCCGACCAAGAGTTCGTGGCCTTCGAGGATGCTGTAAAGGAATATTCAATACCCAAGTTCCGCAAGACCAACCAAAGCACAACAATCGACCTTCGTCCTATATGCAACAAGGGTCAGCGTGTGAAACGCGGCGACATCCTCACCGAGGGTTATTCCACCGAGAACGGCGAGCTCGCACTGGGTCGCAATCTCAAAGTGGCGTTCATGCCCTGGAAGGGTTACAACTATGAGGACGCCATTGTGCTCAACGAGCGTGTGGTTCGTGAGGACATCCTCACATCAGTTCACGTCGATGAATACTCGCTCGAAGTGCGCGAGACAAAGCGCGGTATGGAAGAACTTACTTCCGATATACCTAACGTCAGCGAGGACGCCACCAAGGACCTCGACGAACGTGGCATCATCCGCGTAGGTGCTCATGTAGTGCCCGGC
The DNA here is from genome assembly GCA_964613155.1 of uncultured Lachnospiraceae bacterium. Classification (GTDB taxonomy): domain Bacteria; phylum Bacillota; class Clostridia; order Lachnospirales; family Lachnospiraceae; genus TWA4. The sequence continues at coordinate 5,365 of CAZTHP010000116.1, forward strand.
GACATTATGATAGGTAAAATTACACCTAAGGGCGAATCAGATCCTACTCCTGAAGAGAAACTGCTCCGCGCCATTTTCGGCGACAAGGCCGGCGATGTGAAGGACGCTTCGCTGAAGGCTTCTCCGTCGCTCAAAGGCGTCGTAATAGGCACAAGCCTCTTCTCGCGTGCCGCCAAGACCAAGAAGAACAAGAGCGCCAATGCACTCCTGCCGAAACTTGATGAGGAATATGAAGACAAGCAGAATGCGCTGAAAGACATTCTCGTGTCGAAAATCATGACCCTCACCGAAGGCAAGACTTCCGCCGGAATTAAAGATTTCCTCGGCACCGACATAATTGCCAAAGGCGCAAAATTCACGGCAGCCGTGATTAAGGAGATGGATTACGACACCGTAAACCTCAGCAACTGGACAGCCGACGCACATACCAACGACATGGTGCGTGCCACCATCGTCAACTATCTGCGCAAATCCAAGGAAATCGACGCAGAACTCCGCCGCAAGAAGTTCGACATCTCAATCGGCGACGAGCTTCCTTCGGGCATCATGCAGATGGCCAAAGTCTATATCGCCAAGAAACGTAAGATTTCCGTGGGCGACAAGATGGCAGGCCGTCACGGTAACAAAGGTATCGTGTCGCGAATCGTGCGTCAGGAAGATATGCCGTTCCTGGCTGACGGTACGCCGGTTGACATCTGTCTGAACCCTCTGGGCGTGCCTTCGCGTATGAACCTCGGTCAGATTTTTGAAACCGTGCTCGGATGGGCCGGTCGCGAGCTGGGTGAGAAATTTGCCACCCCGGTTTTCGATGGCGCCACTCTCGACGACCTCAACGAATGGACCGACAAGGCCG
>CAZTHP010000117.1:0-4345 GCA_964613155.1 uncultured Lachnospiraceae bacterium
CATATCCCGGTTTATGCATTAATTGAGTCATAGCATCATTATGATTATTAGATAAAATTATATAAGCATTATCGCAAGATAATGCGGTGTTCAAGCATAAGAATACCCCAGAAACTTTGGTTTCTGGGGTTATTTTGTTATAGAAATATGGATAAAACTTTCAGAAAATAATAGCGAATGTGAAAAAAGACTACTGGTAGAATTGAATTTCTGGCAGTAGTCTTTGATAACAGAATGATAACAAAATTTAAAATATTTCTTTTAATACCAGGCAGATTGATCTTTTGGAAACTGTGTTTCGTCAAACTGTTAGTATGATAGAAAAAAATCATAAAATGCTCGCAGAAGTTTGCTTCTGCGAGTTTTTATGTGAAAGAAAATTCAAATACTTAGGTGAATGCTGTATACCTGTGACAAGAAAATATGCTATACTGTTTTAAAATGCAGCCTGCAATGACAGATATAGGAATTTGGGGAGGAATATATGAGTATTGATCTACACACACATACTGCTTTATCAGATGGAACATTATTTGCAGAGGAATTGATTGAAAAAGCAATTGCAGAAGGTCTTAAGGTTTTAGCAATAACAGATCATAATGCGGTTCATGAGGATTTGCCGCGTTTGAGAGAACGTTATCCTCAGATTCATTTGCCTGTAGGCTGTGAATTTAGTTGTAAATATTGGACGGCTTCTGGGTTGGAAAAGGAGATTCATATTGTGGGAATTGATTTTGATCCGACGCACGAAGCGATACAAAAGGTGTTAAAGAAAAATAAACCCAATCGGCGGCCTTATGTAGAAGCGATTATTCAGCGACTGCATGAGTGTGGTGTTATGATCTGCAATTACGAAGAATTAAAAGCGCGGTATCCTTATACAAAGCATTTGGGACGGAAGCATATTGCAGAGGAATTACTAAGAATGGGCGTGGTATCTTCGATTAATGAAGCATTTGATACCTATATTGGTGCATTTGGCGAGCGCCGTGCTTTTGTGAAGAATATGTTGGAATGTTCTTCTTATTTAGAAGTAATTGCGGCGATTAAAGCAGCTCATGGAATTTGTTCTCTGGCACATTTGTTTTATTATCAGCTTAGTGCAGAAGATCAGGAGCAGCTTGTAAAGGATTTTAAAGAAGCAGCAGGTGATGCTGGGGCGATGGAAGTGCTGTATTCTGCTTACAATGAAAAGCAGTGGGAGGAATTGAAACAAATCGCATTGCGCCATTCGTTACTGTTTTCAGGGGCTTCTGATTTTCATGGGCAGTCTGATGCAGAGAAATTAGGACAATATCCAGAAGAGTTTTATGAGAAAATGTGCCAGAGAAGACGTGAAATTTATAGTGAAGCAACGGATGAAAACTGTTGATGCTTTTTGGCGAAGCAATGGATGGAAAGCTGTTAAGGCTTTCTGGTACAATAAAATTGCGATTGCGTGATGAGATCGTACATGAGAGAAAGGAGACTGGAGTATGGGTTTTGGATTTGGGATGGGAGATATGTTTTTTGGAGGGTTTTCGATTTTCTTTATCGTCGTTTTTCTGTTGGTATTTGGAATGATATTGGTGACTTTTATAAAGGGAATCAGTCAGTGGAATTCCAATAATCATTCTCCGCGTTTAAGTGTAGAGGCATCTGTAGTAGGAAAACGGGCAGATACTTCTTATCATGATGGAAATGATCACAGTATGGGTCATACGTCCACTAGTTATTATGTGACATTTGAAGTGAAAAGCGGAGATCGTATGGAATTTGTTGTGAGTGGAAAAGAATATGGTATGCTCATCGAGCGGGATTTTGGAGAGCTGACTTTTCAGGGAACACGCTATCTTGGTTTTGTACGAAGATAATAGGGAAAAAATGAGTAAAAATGAGCGAAAATGTCAGGTTGGGCAGATACTGTGAGGATACAGCTAAGATACAGGGAAGTGCATGAATTGAACAGACAAAGTAAATCGCACAAACAAAGTAAATCGTACAGACAAAGTAAATCGCACAGGAGGCATTTGTGTTTTGAAAAGAACAAGACAAAAGAAAAAGAGTTTGATTTTTCTGGTTACTGGTATTTTGCTGGCAGCGGCGTTGGTCGCAGGTGTGCTTTTTTATAAGAAGGTTCAGAAAAATTCTGCGATGGAGCAGGTAAAAGAACAGCTTGTACAATATATGGCGCATATTGAGAAGCAGGAATATCCGGAAATGTATGCGATGATCGCCGTGGAAGAATCTGGTGGGATACAGGAGGAGGCTTTTATTGCGCGAAATTCCAAAATTTATGAAGGGATGGAAGTGGCAAATTTAAAAGTGGAAAATCTGGTATCGAGAGAAGATGAGGCGAAAAAGGGATGGATTCAGGTTTCGTATGATACTTCATTTGATACGGTGGCGGGTTTTGTACAGTTTGAAAATCAGATGACCTTTTGCAAAACGGAGGATGGCTATAAGATTTTATGGCAAGATTGTTTGATTTTCCCGGATTTGGAAGCTTCTGATAAGGTACGGGTTTCGACGGAGGAAGCAACGCGCGGAAAGATTACGGATCGCAATGGATATGTGCTGGCTGGCGAGGGTACGGCCTGGTCGGTGGGAATTGTTCCGGGAAAATTGGTAAATCGAGAAGATGCGTTGCGTAAAATTGCAAAGTTGATGGAGATTCGTGTGGAAACGCTGGATAAGAAGCTGTCGGCTTCCTGGGTGAAAGACGATTCTTTTGTGCCGATCGGTATGCTGCGCAAGGCGCAGGAGCTGGCATTGAATCGGGTAGATGCCGATCCGAAGGATTTAGCAGCTGAAACATGCAAAGAAAAATTGTTGGAGATTCCGGGAATTAAGCTTTCTGAGACTACTGTTCGCTATTATTCGTTAGGGGAAGCGGCTTCACATCTGATTGGTTATGTGCAGGAAGTGACGGCAGAGGATTTGGAAGAACATGCGGGAGAAGGGTATCATTCTGGCAGTGTGATTGGAAAAAGCGGAATAGAGAGTCTGTTTGAAACGGAATTAAAAGGAAGCGATGGTCATGAGATCCGTATAGTGGATGAAAAAGGACAGCCGAAAAAGATTATTGCGTCGATTTCCAAACAAGATGGAGAAGATATTAAATTAACGATTGATGCTGAATTGCAAAAATCTTTATATACGCAATTTCAGGAAGATAAAGGCTGTTCTGTGGCGATGGATCCGTATACCGGTGAGGTTTTGGCGCTGGTCAGCACCCCTTCCTATAATAATAATGATTTTATTTTGGGGATGTCTTCGGAAAAATGGACGGATTTGAATGAATCGGAAGAAAAGCCGCTGTACAATCGTTTCCGCCAGATTTGGTGTCCGGGCTCTACGTTAAAGCCGATTACGGCGGCAATTGCTTTAAAAGAGGGTGTTTTGGATCCGACAGAGGACTTTGGCTGGGAAGGAAAATCCTGGCAGAAAGATGCTTCCTGGGGGAATTATCATGTTACAACCTTGACAGAATATCATCCGGTTACGATGAAAAATGCGATTATCCGCTCGGATAATATTTATTTTGCGAAGACCGCCTTGAAAATTGGAGCGAAAAAGTTCATGAAATCACTGGATGAAATTGGTTTTAATCAAAAAGTACCGTTTGAGATTTCGATGAATGCGTCGCAGTATTCGAATACAGAGCAGATTGAGACGGAAATTCAGCTGGCAGACAGTGGATATGGACAAGGGCAGATTTTGATGAATCCGCTGCATTTGGCGGCGATTTATACGGCGTTTTTGAATAAGGGAAATATCCTACAGCCGTATTTGCGGTGTCAGGAAGATGGCAAACCGGAGTATTGGATTTCCAACGCATTTTCGGAAAAGCAGATGGATTTGGTTCGGGACAGCATGGTTGGCGTGATCGAGACAAAAGGAACCAGCGCACATGCAGCACAGATAAAAGGAATTTCACTGGCTGGAAAGACTGGAACCGCGGAACTAAAAGCGGCAAAAGGAGATACGGAAGGGACAGAAATCGGCTGGTTTGCAGTCTACACCGCAGATTTGGAGATTGAAAAGCCGCTGTTATTAGTCAGCATGGTGGAGGATGTGAATGCATTAGGTGGAACGAGCTATGTTGTGAAAAAAGACCGGATGATTCTGGAAAAATATCTGGGCTGGGAATCCTCGCGTTCGGTAGAATAGCTTGTATGAAATGAAATAGTTTGTATAAAACGGGATAGCTTGTATCAAGTGAATAGTTTGCATAAAACAGACTAGCTTCTATCAAGTGAATAGTTTGCATAAAACGAAATAGCTTGTATCAAGTGAATAGTTTGTATAAAGTGAATAGTTTGTATAAAGTGAATAGTTTGTATAAAGTGAATAGTTTGTATAA
>CAZTHP010000117.1:4445-6160 GCA_964613155.1 uncultured Lachnospiraceae bacterium
AACGAAATAGCTTGTATAAAAAAACTAGCTTGTATAAAGTAGAATAGTTTCTACAAATAGGTACAAACTATGTCGTAAAACATTATCTAGGTTATACTTGTAACTCCAAAGCCTGCAAATGGTGTACGATTACAAGCTACGCTTGGTAATCAGAACCCCACAGGCTTGCCTGTGGGAGCAGTCAGTTGAACCTGGAATGTATGCGGAAAGTAATGATAGGGCAGGAAAGAGGAAAGGGTGACAGATTAGAATGGCAGCAGAACGATTATTAACAGAAGCATATGCGATGAAAGAAAAATTGGTGGAGGATCGTCGGTATTTTCATACCTATCCGGAAGTGGGATTTGATCTTGCGAAAACGACTGCTTATGTCAAAAAAGAGTTGGCTTCTATGGGATGTGAAGCGGTGGATTGCGGAAAGGCTGGAATTGTGGTGACGATCGGCGGGAAAAAGCCGGGGAAAGTTTTTCTGATTCGCGGGGATATGGATGCGCTTCCGATACAAGAGGAGGCAGATGTGCCGTTTGCATCACAGCATGCGGGGAAAATGCATGCCTGCGGTCACGATCTGCATACGGCGATGCTGTTAGGTGCGGCGCGGCTGCTGAAAGCACATGAGGATGAAATTGCTGGTACGGTGAAGCTTTGTTTTCAGCCGTCGGAAGAAAATTTCGAAGGTTCTTTTGACATGATCCAGGCTGGTTTATTGGAAAATCCCAAGGTAGATGCAGCACTGATGATTCATGTGACCGCAGCAACTCCGATGCCGGCTGGAACGGTGCTGGTTTGCGATGGCGGTGTCAGCGCACCGGGAGCGGATTATTTTACAATTCGGATTCAAGGAAAGGGTTGTCATGGGGCGATGCCGCAAAATGGCATTGATCCGATTACTACAGCGGCTCATATTATTACTGCGTTACAGGAGTTAAATGCCAGAGAGTTGGCGATGGCAGAGGAAGCGGCCCTGACGATCGGTACGATTCATGCGGGCGTAGCGGAAAATGTCATACCGGATACGGTTTTGATGGGCGGAACGCTTCGCACGTATGAAGAAGAAACACGTACGATGATGAAAAAGCGGATGTGTGAGATTACAACGGGAATTGCGGCGGCATTTCGTGCCGAGGCAAGTGTAGAATTTACCAGTGGCTGTCCATCATTGTTAAATGATCAGTCGATATCAGAAGCGGCAGCAGCGTATACCAAAGAATTATTAGGCACAGACAAGGCATTTTCCATGGAAGAAATGCAGGCATTATCGGCTGCATCGGGTTCTTCGGGGGCAAAGACATTTCGGGCAGCAGGTTCGGAGGATTTTGCTTATATCAGCAGAGCTGTTCCGTCGATCATGCTTTCCTTAGCAGCTGGTCAGCCGGAATTGGGATATTGTTATCCACAGCATCATCCGAAGGTTACGTTTGATGAATCGGTGCTTCCGATTGGCAGTGCTGTCTATGCGTACACTGCGATGCGTTGGCTGGAAAATAATGGACAATAATGGAGGGAAATCGAACGACTTCCCGAAGGGGTAAATGGACAAATTAATAGGAATAAATGAAAAAATTATAAGGAAGAATGGGTAAATTGAAAGGAATAAATGGATAAATTTAAGAGGATGAATAGAGAAAATTAAAGATAAACAGAAGAATTTAAAAAAATAAATAGACAAATGGAGAAATTTGGAATCGAATCGACAGGAATTTAGTTTTTTTTTT
>CAZTHP010000118.1:0-5801 GCA_964613155.1 uncultured Lachnospiraceae bacterium
TCAGCTGACGATGAAGGACGTTGTGCAGGATTGCTAAAGATGGATTTTTGAAGCAAGAGGAAGGGGCAAATATTTTTCCATGATAGGATGGAATTGATGAAAAACATTTTATTATGGAGGATTTATGCCCCGTCCATTATCCCTCAAACCCATAGCAAAAAGAAAACTTTTCTTAATTCTAGTCAGAAATTCCATTTTTCAAATTGTAAACTTGTGTAATTTTAAGAAGACATATTTATAAAAATATGTTATAATGGCGAAAAAAGGAAAGTAGGCACAATATCAATGTTAATGGGCTGTTTATTTTTTATTTTAATTATAGTGGCAATATCTTTGGTACTAAGTATTGGAATTAGCGTATTACCTTTTATTGCATTATTCTTTTTGATAACATCATATACTACTTACAAAAAATATGCAAATCTTAGTGAATCAAAAATGCAGTGCCCTAATTGTAATAGTACGAATATAAAAATAACTTCATTACGAACAGGCAGTCAAACACAAAGCAAGATGGTCGGACTTGGTGGTATATTGGGAATATTTGGTTTTATTAATAAAAACAAAAATACTAATACTACTTACTCTTTTAAAAGAGAAGCCATATGCCAAGAATGTGGATTTAATTATGAATACTTAACTGCTGAAGATATAAAGGATATTAAACAAAAAAACAAAACAAGGTTAATTTGCTCTATAGTTTTTTTTATTATCGCTTTAAATATTGCGATAAGTTTTTGGGCAGATTCTGCATCGGATGAAACAACCAATGATAAGAACATTTGGGCATCTAAATACACCGCTCTTGATAATTTTGATTATTATTTAGATGGAGATCAAGTATATTTAAAAGAGTATGAAGGCAAATCTGAAAAGGTCAACATCAGTAGTGTATATGAAAAAGATGGAAAACAATACCATGTAGTTGAATTTGCCGATGGTGTTTTTGCATTAGAGGATGTTACTAGTGAATTTTACCAGAAGGATTAAAAAAAATGCCAGATAATACATTTAACAGTTGTGGAGTGAAATATGTATACATACCTGCATCTTTAGAATCAGACGGTGACAGTTATTCATTTTATGATTATTTTCATGATGTTGAAACAATTTATTATGGTGGAAGTGAAAAGGAATGGAACATTTTAACCAATCATGCTGATAGATCTGAGATCGATGCTAAAGAAATTAAATATAATGTTGATATAAATGATCTGAAATAAGAAAAAACTTCTAAAGGTGCGATCAGAATTAGGATCCCCCTTGGGTTTGTGCACTCAAAAATAATAATCAATCATGGAAAAAAGAGTTCCTCTACGATAAATGTTTACGTAGGGGAACTCTCTTTTCATTTTTTTGAACATACTGCATATTCTAAACTAAGCGAAATTTATTTGCTAATCTTCACGCTATTTACCGTACTCCATCCAGAATAATATTTCACCCCTGAAACAGTCTTATAGCTGCATACACGAACATAATAGGTCTTTCCTTTTTTCAGATTAGTGATGGTTTTTGATACATTTTTATATCCAGTAATCGTTTTGGTTGTCGCATTGCTGAACTTACTGGATGTAGAATACTGTACCTGATAACCAGTTGCCTTACTATTTTGTGTCCACTTCACAGCCATTTTTTTAGAAGCAGTATTTTTCAGGCTGGAAATGGAAGAACTAGTTAAACGAACAATCGTTTTCCCGTTCTCATAACTGCTTAAAGTCTTGCCGGAATATGCTCTTACTGTGTAGATATACTTTTTACCATTTTTAGACTTCACCGCAGTATCTTTATAGTTCAAGGTACTTCCACTCTTTATTGTGGCAATCTTTGAATAATTTTCGGAGCCAGTCTTACGATATACGTAGTATCCTGATGCACCGGTAACTTTTGCCCATTTGAGCGTTACTCCAGAAGCAGTATTTGATACACTGGCAAGTTTGGGCTTAGCCAGATATTTAATACTCTTTCCTGTTTTATCATAACTACTGGTATAAGATTTTCCATCACTGCTAAGACACCGAACGCTATATGTATAAGTTATTCCACTCTTAGCTGTAGTATCTGTATAGCTGGTTGAAGTGGTATCTCCTACTTTTGCCCAGTTACCTGATCCGCTCTTGCGGAATACACGGTATTTCGCTGCACCGGTAACTTTTGCCCATTTAACAGTAACTCCTTTAGAAGTGTTAGAAACAGAGGATAATTTTGGTGAGGCAATCTTTTTATTTAGAACTGTTACTTTCTCTGGAGACTTCAGATCTATGGAATACAGAAGCAGGTTCTCTGCATCTGTAACATACCACATTGCTTTATTTCCAACAACAACAGGCTGACAATCTGACAAATCTGCATTAATTGTATAAATTTTCCCGTTAAGTGTTCCATCTCCATTTAAAAACGTATACTTAAAAAGCCCAGCTGCTGTCCACATTAAAAGAAACTGATTATCATCAATTTTTACAAGATGTGGAGTAGTAACATACGTATCATCTTTATAATTAGTAATCCAGCGAACATTTGTTCCATCTTCGCTGAAATCCGTTTTAGAAGTTGCAGTAACAAAAATGTTTCGAACACAAGAATCCTCTGTTCCATCTTGTTTTATTGAATTTCCAGCAATTAAATAGGACGAATTGGAATATTCAAAACCTCCTATAGAAGCACCTGTGAAATTATCTCCACATTTACCGTAAATCGGAAAAACTTCCACATATTTTACTTTACCAGTAAATGTTGTATTACCAGCAGGTTTATTGTACTTTATAAACGTTATTGCTCGCGGATATGCATCACCATGATCTACTGCCAGTAAGTCTATACCATCTGTTTTAATAAATTGATTAAATGAATGACTTACATATCCCCAACCAATATTCAATACCTCAGAAAATTGATCTGTTACTTTCATTTTAGAAATCTGTACTGAAAAAGTCAAGTTTGACTGATGATTAACACCATCTTTTGAAGCATACATTTTATGACTGGTACGAATATACAACATGTCACCATATTGAACCATACGTAAACTGCCAGCTTCAAAAGGCACTACTGTATTTGCACCATATAAACTTGCAGCATCTTTCCGATCCCAGTTTTTTGTATACCGTACCACACGAATGACTTCCTTTTTATCACTTTCAGATGTATTCCTCTGTCCAAATACCAGAAAATTATAATCCGTGCCAGAATAAAATCCGCCAAACAGTGATAATTCACTTTCCACTTTTTCTGAATTTATCAGCACTCCCTTTTCATCATATGTCTCAAGAATAATATATGAACCTTCATATTCTACACGTGTAACAGTCCCATCTCCATTATCTACCAAATAGGAATTTACAACATAACTCCAGTTCCAGTAACTATAATCTTGATTATCTTTATTATAAGTTATCACAGGTAACAGTGCAGTTTTAGTAATCGTTACACTTTTAGTTGCACTCCATGCAGAATAATGTTTTTGTTCTGAAATTGTTTTATAGCAACGAATATGAACATAATATTTTTTCCCTTTGGTTAGATTTGAAATTGTCTTTTCTGTAATAGATTCAGATTCTATAGTTATTGTCTTACAATTTTCAAAAGAGGATTTTAATCCATATTGAATCTGATACCCTTCAACTTCTGCATTCTTTTCCCATTTCACAGTCATTTTCTGTAAAGCACTGTTTCTGGGAGTAGATACAGTCGGAGAAGTTATATAATATGCAGACTTTTCAGAAGATTCATTGCTAACTACCTTTCCTGCATATGCAACAACTTTATAAGAATATTTCTTCATGTTACTAACATTTATATCTATCCAGCTTACCGTACTCCCTTTTTTAACAGTTTTTACTTTACTATAACCAGTTTCCAGATTCCCTTTTCGATATATATAATAACCATCTGCACCTGTAACCTTTTCCCAGATTACTTTCACACCTGTTGAAGTATTTGAGACACTGCTTAATACAGGTATTTCCAATTTCTTGATATTATAATAAATTTTAACAATTCCTTTATAGGCTCCAATTCCAGTTACTATAGCAGTTGCTTCTCCTGGCTCTGTATTATTACGATATGTAACTGTAAAATCAACACCGTTTTCAAGACCTGAAATTTCAACAGAAGGTTTACACGCCGTTCCTCTATAAATCTGATCTGCAATTTTAGGAATTTTCAGCGTACTAATATCAATTCGTGCATATGTTTTTAAAACATAATCCGTCCATGGAGCCACATCATAACCTGTAGCATTTTCTGGAATGTAAATCAACAAATCATCTGGCAATCCTTCCCCCAAAGAAAGTGATTCATCATCTGATATTTCTATAGACGGTGCATTCTCCATCATTCTAATATATTCAAGTGATTCACAGTAGTCGAAAACATTATTTTCTAAAACAGTTACGTTTTCTGATACAATAATACGTTTCAAATCTATACATCCTTCAAATGCCCTGTCCGCTACCATCGTTACACTTTTCGGCATGTTGAAAAAACCTGATTTTAAAGAGGTACAAAATATAAGTTTTGTCTTATCTTTATTGTACAAAATGCCATCCTCGGCATAATAATAGATATTGTCTTCATCCACTTCAATATTTTTCAATGGACAATCACTAAATACTGCGCTACCAATCTGAGTTACATTTTCTGGAATTACAACATTGGTTAAAGCTGTAGCTCCAAAAGCATCATTTTCAAGAATAAGAAGCCCTGATGGTAATTCAATTTCCGCTAAAGATCCACACAAGTAAAATGCTTTTTTTCCGATATACGTCAAATTTATAGGTAATTTCACACTAGTCAGATTATAACAGTAATGAAATGCATATTCTCCAATATCAGTTACTCCAAATGGTATTTCTATATTTTCAAGGGCATGGCACCATACAAAAGTCCAATCTTCGATTTTGGTTACACCTGACGGTATTTTTATATCACTTAATTTATGACAATATGCAAATGCCATTTTTCCTATGCTAGTTAAACTCTCTGGTAAATCGATGCTTTCCAAACTGTCACATTCTCTAAAAACAGACTCCCCTATTTTTGTAACAGTATCTGGAATATCCACACTGCTTAGATTCTTACATGAATAACATACTCTTGATCCTACAGTTGTTATCCCTTCCTGTATAATCACTTTTTTTATATCAACATAATAGTCTCTCCAGGGTACATTGGCCCAATACTTATAGTCGGCCATTTCCCCAGTTCCTTTAAAGATCAATGTCCCTTTATTATCCAACTCCCAAGTTATATTGTCTCCTTCTTTTCCACATTCACCATTGGCAATAATAGAAGTTTCGCTGTTGTTATTTGCTATAACCGCTATTTTTTCTTCTTCTGTTTTCGTTCTCTCTAATTCAGTTTCTACTATTCCGATTTCAACGCTTTCAGTTTCTGTTTCTTCAATAGAGGCTGCGAACGCGGAAACAGGTGCAATATTTACAAGCATTATAAATGCCAGAAATAGACTTATTTTTTTCTTAATAATCATAGATATCCTTTTTTTGCTAAGGTAGTAACAAACTTACTGCCTAGTTTTCTTTCCAAAACCTTTATTTTATAACAACAATAGTAGCAATGAAGATGCTGCATGTATCAGGAGGGATTCAACACCTCCTGATACACTACAAAACTGTTATTCATTTATAAACAACTAGACGATATCAATTACAGCTATCTCCTTCGTCTATAATCTACCCTCTATCCTTCTACTCCACAATAATCTCGACTACTACTGACATCTGTTTCAAATTAGATGCATCCTGTACCAGACAACGGTACTTCTGTCCATTCCTTGATTTTGT
>CAZTHP010000119.1:0-5709 GCA_964613155.1 uncultured Lachnospiraceae bacterium
TTAGTTATTATTTTGTAACAATGTTTTTTTGCCACATGTTTCATCTTCATACGCTGTATGCTTATCTTATTTTTAACCAAATAAATGCTTGCAAAAAGTATACCTAGTAATGTTAACATCATTCCAATTTGTTTTCCAGGAGCTTTATATAATAACTGTATTTCATGTATTCCATTTGACAGCTTTGCTCCCAAAAAACCTTCATTTACTAATTCTGTTTCAACTACTTCTCCATCAATCAACAAAACAAAATTTTCATCATATGGCAGCGAAGTAATAAGATAGCCATCTGATTTCATTTCCATGCAGCCCGTTATGATCAGTTGCCCTTGCTGAAATGTATTTTGAAACTTATTCTTATTTTTATCTACCGTATTTCGATTAGAATCACTTGTTTTAATTGTTCCAATTTTAGCGTTGCAGCTCATACTGTCTAAAGCAAAAAGAGATTCATATAACGAATTATTTCCCTCTGTTGTTTCTGGCTCAATTTTTTCTTCTCTATTATTTTTTTCTAATTTTGATGTTTCAATTTTTTCCTCTCTATTACTTTTTTCTAATTTTGATACTTGCTTTTCCGCATACAGTGAAGCAATAAATCCTTTCGGTTCTACAATTTCATAATCACCATTTCCAAAAGTTAATGTAATTTCATCTTGTTCCGCTTTTAAAGAAACAGCATACGAGAAAAGTGTATTTTCATTATAATATAAATGGTTTTCAGCAGTCAGTTTATTTCTAGAACCTTCTACATCTATTGTGACATCTTGATTTTTCTTATTCTTCACGTGAAATTGTACAAGTAAAATTTTATCTTCCTTGGAAGCTTCTATTTTCACTTTCACAATTCCCTGTGGTTGCTTTTCCAACTTACTAGCTAAATCAATTTCTTTCAGACAAAAGCATTCTTTTAAATCCGCTACTAATTTATAGATGATAGAATTTGCCGCATCAATCTCAGAATGAACTTTTGTGTCATTCCCATCTTCTATGCTTTCCGTATTTTTTGCATCTTCTACATCGCTTGTATCTTCTACATTTCTTGCATTCTCGATACTTCTTATATCTTTTGTATCTTCTCTATCTCCTGTATCTTGATTTCCGGCAACTGCATATTTCAAAAAAGCCAGCTGATTATATGGAAATTCTAACTTTTCATAAGCTTCTGTACTTACTATTTGAGATGTTCCATACAGCAATGGTGCTGTATCTAAGTCTGTATGAACTACTAAATCTTCCGTAATCCAATATTTTACTCCCATTATTTTACGGAAAATTGCATTTTGATTTAATCCTTCCATTAAAATATTTCGATTCGGTTTTTCAACATCAAAAATACGATTTCTAAATTCGCTATAATATGAATTATAGGTTGATGAATAAATCGATGTCATATTTTGTTTCACGTGAAACATTCGATTGATGTTTTGAAAATTTTCTTTTGCATTTCCATAGTATTCCATTCGATAAAATGTTGAATCTTCTTCAGTAATATTTTCCATTATTTCAAATATTTTTTCTCGTTTTTCCAAATTCAAATCAGACTTTGTAAGCCCAATATCTTTATCCATACATATAAAACACATTCCGATCAAGGATATGCATAACGACGGAATCATAATAATTCGAAAATCCTGCTTCCAATATAAATATACTAATATGGAAGCTAATACAAACAGCAAATCAATCCAATAATAAACCGTTTTTTTGCTTCCTTCTGAATATAATATTAAATACACTGTTAAAATCAAAAATGCTATAACCACTTTCCAGTATTCATTTTTTTGCAGTTTCGCCAGAGAAATAATCATTTTTCCAATTAGCATACATACCAGAGGCAAAAATGGAATAAATACTTTTCCGCGATTATATAAGAAACCATTTAGCGCATATCCAACAATCGGTACAAAGAGAACTATCAATAAGCTAATGCTTAAAACTCTTTCTGAAATTTTCTTTTGCATACATCCAAAGATAATTGCCACTATCGCAATACATCCCAGTCCCAACCCATAATTTGTATACAAAATTTTAGAAGGTTCATTTACAGGCCAGAATAAATTTATAAAATCAAATGCATTTTGTTCATTTCCACTACTCCGTCCTGAAAGCAACGCCAAAGCTGTTGGTACAAGAAAAAAACTGCTTAATAAAATTCCAGTAAAAATAACAGCCATATACTGACAAGCTTCTTGGAACATCATAAACAGCATTTTCCCATTCCACATCTCATTTTTTGTTTCTACTGTCTTTGCATCATAAATAAAATTCTTTTCAACTGAAAACTTTCTTCTAGAATGTATCAGTGCATTTTGTTCACATCGCAGATTCCTTCTAACACAATTCAGTCCACTCATTTCTTCAGATTGCCAATTATTTACAGAATCGTTTCCCTGTTCACTTTCCTTAGGATGCGGATTATTTACAGGATTGTTTCCCTGTTCACTTTCTGTAAAACGCAAATTATTTACAGGATTATTTATCTGCGCACTTTCTTTAGAACGCAAATTATTTACAGGATTATTTATCTGCGCACTTTCTTTAGCGCTCAGATTATTTACAGGATTATTTATCTGCGCACTTTCTTTAGCGCTCAGATTATTTACAGGATTATTTCCCTGTTCATTTTCTTTAGACTGCAGATTGTTTATATGATTACTTACCTGATTTTCTTTAACCTGTAATTTTCTCAAATTACACATGTAATTATTTTCCACTCCAGCAATGTAAGAATATAAGGCATATAAACAAAGACACAAAATCCCACCAATGCTAAAATAGAAACTATTTAAAATCATCAGCACAACACTGCCGCACAACAACCCTTTTTTTCTCTTATCAAAATATCGATCTGTTCCAATCAATGCAAGACACAAAAAAGGCATGTAATTCACAAACATAATCTGAGAACAAAAATGATAAAACAACGGAGCTGCTGTCATAAATAATAAAGTAAGCCAAAATTCCAATGAAAAAGACAGCGTTACTTTTTTTCTTCGATCTTTTGAAGAATTTTCCACCTTCTTTCCCGCTATCATCTTCGTTCTTTTTCCATCAATCCAGCAATAGAATAAAATCCCCGAAAAAGCGTATGAAAGAACGGAAACACCCATTATCCAATATTCCATTGCAATATTAGGAAAGAAATAAGAGAGAAGAATCGAAGGATTTAATAAACCATAATATGCAAAATTAAAAATATTCTGTCCGCCTCCAATTTGCATTGCAAAATCTGGATACCACTCACCGGTTTCATAAAATACTTTCCGAAAATAATCTGGAAATACACTGTGCTGTGCAATCCAGTCAACTTTTGAACCAGGCATTTCTCCCCGTAAAGACAAAAAAACTGCTGCTACTCCAGCAGCAGTTAAAATCAATAGGATCATGTCTCTGTATTTCACAGTATTTTTCTCTTTCATCTACTTCCACCACTTCCTATTCAACAGCAGTATTTTCCTTCATCTTCTCGATTATAATCCTTCCTCTTTCAACAAATATAAGGGTCTTTCTTTAGCTTCCAAATATGTTTTGGACAAATATTGCCCGATGATTCCAAGGCAAAGAAGCTGAACGCCACTAACAAATAGAATAATGCAGGCTAACGAAGGCCATCCAGCTGTCGAATCTCCATAAACAAAGGTTTTTACAATAATCAAACAAATAAAAAAGAATGCTGCCAAACAAAAAAGTGCACCTATTGCTGATGCAAAATAGAGAGGCGTTACTGAAAAACACGTAATCCCTTGAATGGAATATAACAGCAATTTATGAAAGGACCATTTCGTTTCTCCAGCAGCGCGTTCTGTATTATGATACTCCAACCATTTTGTTTCATAGCCAACCCATTCAAAAATTCCCTTTGAAAATCGATTGCGCTCACAAATTTGAAGTACAGAATCCGTCATTCTTCTACTCATCAAGCGATAATCTCTTGCCCCACGCATAATTTTGATATCAGAAATTTTATTAATCACTTTATAAAAACAATCCGAAAAAAAGGAACGAATAATTGGCTCGCCTTTTCGATCCATTCTTCTTGTAGCAACACAATCATATTCCTCATTTTCTAAAATTTCATACATTTCTTTTAACATCTCAGGTGGATCCTGCAGATCAGCATCCATCATACCAACATAATCGCCTTTTGCATACTGAAGCCCTGCATAAATAGCAGATTCCTTACCAAAATTTCTGCTAAAAGAAACATATTTGCATCTGCAATCTTCTTTATAAAATCCTTTCAGCAGTTTTAGAGTTTCGTCTTTTGAACCATCGTCCACAAAAATCAGTTCAAAATCTACCTCATTCATCTCATTCATAACACGAGACATACTTTTGTAATATAACGGCAATACAGCTTCTTCATTATAACATGGAATAATTATGCTAATTAACCGTTTATCCACTCTCAACACCTCTGTTCTTTTGAAATTTTCTTCTTTAGCCGTATTTCGTTTCTATCCCAAAAAACTCAACTTTCACTCAGTATTTCCTATCACTCAAAAATGAACTCACACTTTCTCATAGTTTTCTCATAGCTTGCTACAGAAGAAAAACGTTTAGAAAATATTTTTTAAGGGTAACTTCCTTTATATTTTCTAAACGTTAAAATAACAGATATTATTTTCTTATACAATAGGATTAAATATATTTTAAATTTAAATTTAAAATCGTAATAAAATCTTTACGCTTTCTTTCCTTTGTTTCACGATTTACTCATAATTTTACAAAACAAAATTGCCGCTGCTGTACTGACAGTTGTCGCAATGATTGCAGGCCCCACAATTGCTGTCGGATTTGCACTTCCATATTGACTTCGATATGCAATAACATTTACAGGTATCAATTGCAAAGAAGATATATTGATCAATAAAAAAGTACACATTTCATCACTTGCCTTTGCATTTATCCTCCCTTTTGCATTTATATTCTTTCCTAGATTACTCAATTCCTGTTTCGATTTCTGTTGATATTGTTCATCTCTCCATTTTTTCAATTCTTCCATCGCCTCTAATCCAGCTGGCGTAGCAGCCCAACCAAGTCCTAAAATATTTGCAACAAAATTCGTACAAATAGCTTTTAATGATGCGTGTCCCTCAGGAATATTTGGAAATAGAAAATGAATCAATGGCCACATTTTCCGGCTCATCCATTCCACTAAACCAGATTCCTGTGCAATTTCCATAATTCCACACCAAAAAGAAACCACTCCCAATAGAGTAACTCCCAATCCAACCGCATTATTTGCTGCATCTAAAACAGAATTTGAAATCTCAGATAAATGTCCCGTCAATGTTCCATATGCAAATCCTATTAATAGCATAAAAACCCATATATGGTTCATCATAACAACATAGTTCCTACTTTCTTTTGAGCAATATATGAGATTGCTATCTTGAATATGTATTTTCAGAGACATTCCTATCATCTTCTGATGATCTTTTTATCGTTTTCAATGATATTTGTATTATTTTCCAATGATATTCTTACTATTTTCCGATGATATTCCTATCGTTTTCCAATGATATTCTTACTATTTTCTAATGATATTCTTACTGTTTTTCGATGATATTCTTATCGTTTTCTAATGATATTCTTACTATTTTTCGATAATATTCTTATCATTTTCCGATGTTTTCACTTCGATCATGTACACAGACATATTGACTTTAATCAATAAAGTTTATGTGCATATATGTATTTGAT
>CAZTHP010000120.1:0-5626 GCA_964613155.1 uncultured Lachnospiraceae bacterium
ACTTTAATGGAAAGGAGATAGAGGAAATGAGTTGGGACAACGAAACAACAGTCGAAACTGTGTGTCTTTTACAAAAGACTTCCGATATGGCAAGATAATATTAATAAAATGATTTATACAATTTTGCGGAAAGGAGAAAATGCATGAGGAAAAGATTGATAGCACTGTTATGTGTTGCGACAATGGTGCTGACAAATGTGGCACCAACCTATGCCGCTGATATAGCTGATGTGACCTTAGTTTCAACAGAAGAAAACCCAGAAGTCCCAGAAGTTTTTCAAACACCGAATGTTGAACTTAGTAAAACATCATTTCCGTATAATGGCATCGAGCAGACGCCTGTGATTACTGCTTATGATGAGGACGGAAATCTGGTTTCAGATGAATATTATACTGTAACTTACCCAGAAACCAGTATTGATGCAGGAGAATATACCGTGGAGGTTGTTTTTTCTGAACCATATAGTGGAACTGTGACAGCAGATTATGAGATTACACCGATTAAATTTTTGAACGCTGACTTTTCAATTCCGGCAGAAACATATCTTTATACCGGCGAGGCAATTGAACCGGTTGTTAGTTCTGAACGTTATGTAAAGGATGTAGACTATACGGTTGCGTACGAGGACAATGTTCTGTATGGAACAGCTACAGTAACGATTACTGGTATTGGAAACTATACCGATACCACCACACTGACGTTTGATATTGATTTGTTTTACTATGATGTTTTAGCGGATAATACGATTGGCGTGACGGAGGTTTCGAAGAATGTCACTGGAGCGATGGAAATTCCTTCTCGCTATGATGGATATTTGGTGACGACTATTGCGGACGAAGTATTCAAATCATGTAAGAAGCTTACTTCTATTACGACACCAGATACCTTGAAGAATATTGGTGAGAATGTTTTTTATGGATGTACCGGATTGACTTCTGTGAAACTAAATGGTACAGGTGTGAGTCTGGGAAGTCGTGCTTTTTACAATTGCAGAGCACTTCAAACGCTAACAGCCAAGGATTTGCAATCCATTGGGGAATATTGTTTCGAAGGGTGTAATAAACTGGAGACTGTTAAGGTTGAAGATTGCATTGATAATATAGGAAACTATGCCTTTAACAGATGTCTTGCACTAAAAACAGTGGATATTGGAACTTCGGTTAGAACGATTGGAGCGAATGCGTTTTATCAATGCTCAGAGTTGTTATCCATTGGTCGATTAGGAAATGTGGAATATGTCGGGACAGATGCCTTTTACGAATGCAAAAAACTAGCTTCTATTGATTTGGGATTTTCCCATATCGTATGGATGAACGGGAATATATTTTATGGTTGTGAGTCTTTGAAGGAAGTGTGCTTGCCGAGCACATTGAAAAGTATTGCTAGTAGTACATTTAGCGGCTGTGAATCATTAGAGACGATTGAACTGCCAAATAATCTCACAAACATTGAATGGGAGGCATTTAAGGATTGCACCAGTCTTACAGCTATTGTACTTCCAAATAGTGTGATTGATGTTTCAAACAATGCCTTCAAGGGGTGTATTAAGCTAGAAACAATTAGATTATCGGAAGGACTGACCAGTATAGCATGGGGTGCATTTTCTGAATGTACGAGTCTGAAAGATGTCGTAATTCCAGAGTATGTAAGAACCATTGAAGGCTTAGCATTTCAGGGATGTACAAGTTTGACATCTATTACATTTCCAGAAAATTTGGGAGAAATTGAAAGTAGTGCATTTTCTGGATGTACAAGTTTGAAAAGCATTGAATTGCCTGATTATCTGGGCACAATTGGAGAATGGGCATTTTCTGGATGTACAAGTTTGAAAAGCATTGAATTGCCTGATTATCTGAGTACAATTAGAGAATATGCGTTTTGGGAATGCACAAGTCTGGAAAGTATTAAATTGCCCGCTTGTCTGGATGCAATCGGGGAATATGCGTTTTATGGATGTAGTAGTTTGAAATCTATTGAGATTCCAGAGTATGTAAGGAGCATTGAAAGAAGCACATTTGAAGCCTGCAGCAGTTTGACAACTGTCATATTGCCAGATCAACTCGAAACTATTGGAAGTTATGCATTTAGACAGTCTGCAATAAAAACGTTAAGAATACCAGCAAGTGTGGAAACGATTGCCACGAATGCCTGTGGCTGCAATTGGGATGATGTTTGGATAGAAGAAGTTTATTTCCCGGCAACGACACCGTCGGAAAATATTGCGGTAGATGCTTTTGTTAAAGAAGGAACAGTTTTGTACTGTTATAAAGACACTTCTATGCATAAGTATGCATTAAATAACGGTTATGCCTATGTGTTGATAGATGGTACTGATGAAGATAATTTGATTTCGGGAACAGATGGACAGTATGTTGATTGGCAGTTGGATAAGTTGACAGGAAAACTGACGATTAACACAAGTGGCGACATGCCAGAAAAGTATTATCCTTGGAAGGATTATCGTCTCTACGTTACCAATGTGGAAATTACGGGTAATACAACTACGATAAGCGATGAAGCATTCGAAGGTTTTAAGAGACTTGAATCAGTTAAGTTACCTGACACGGTGGCTACTATTGGAGCATCTGCATTCAGTTTGTGCAAGAACATAGAGAGTATAACGTTACCAGAATCAGTAGTTACGATTAAATCGAGCGCATTCAATCATTGTAAACATTTAACAAATATAAAATTACCAGAGCATTTAGAGGTTATTGAGGGTGGTGTTTTTTGGTTTTGCAACGATTTGAAAGAGATTAAGATTCCTTACATGGTAAGTTCTTTGGAAAGTGATACTTTTTACGGAAACCTGGAGAAAATTATTATTACAAACAAGAATTTATTATTTGCGAATGATGCAATTAAGTCGAATAAAAATCTTAAAATCTATGGACATGCTGACTCTACGGCAAAGGGTTTTGCGGAAAACAACAATTATACGTTTGTAAACCTGGAAGAGCATGAACACAACTGGATAGAAACAGTAAGAGTTACTGGCGATAACAAAGGAAAATCTATAACTACTTGCTGTCTGTGTGGAGAAGTTAAGTTAAAATCTATTTCTGACACAGATGTATGGTTAGAATATGAGACAGTGACCTTTTCTTTTGGTAATGAGTTAAGACCAGCTGTTTTATCCGATAGTTTGGAAAAAAATGTGGACTTTACGGTTAGTTATTCTAATAATGTGAATCTGGGAACAGCCACTGTAACAATCACAGGTATTGGACTTTATACGGGAACGGTGATAAAGACGTTCAACATTAAACCTATTGATATTTCTGACCAATATGCATATTTTAGTGAATACACATATGTTTATGACGGAACAGAGAAAACTCCGACAGTAACGATTGCTGGACTTGAAGAGAATATAGATTTTACCGTTGGGTATATAGATAATATCAACGTGGGAACAGCAACCGTAACGATTACAGGAAAAGGTAATTATGCTGGAATCATAACAAAGACGTTTACCATCGAAGCTGCTGATCTTCCTTACAAATCTGTCAATTTAAGCAGTAAAACATATACTTATGATGGAATTGCAAAGACTCCGACAGTAACGATAGATGGACTTGAAGAGGATACAGATTTTACTGTTGTTGAGTATACAGATAATATCAGCGCAGGAACAGCAACCGTAACGATTACAGGAAAAGGTAATTATGCTGGAACCATAACAAAGACGTTTACCATTGAAGCTGCTGATCTTTCTAACAAATCTGCCAATTTAAGCAGTGAAATATATACTTATGACGGAACAGAGAAGACCCCGACAGTAACGATAGATGGACTTGAAGAGGGGACAGATTTTACTGTTGAGTATACAGATAATATCGATGCAGGAACAGCAACCGTAACGATCACAGGAAAAGGCAATTATAAGGGAAGCATAAGCAAAACGTTCACGATTGAACCCGCTGAGACGCTTGGTATTTCAGCAGGCTTTCATGGAAATGGCGGAGTCTTTACGGTAAAGCACAGGGATGACGCAACGACAACGGATGAGTATATGACTACTGTTGAAGTTGGGGGAACGATGGCTGGAGAGGACTGCACTTTTGTAGATGACCCGCTAATCAGTGAAAATCCTGATCGAGCATTTCTTGGCTGGCTCCCATGCACGATGACGAAAGATTACAAAGAAGACGGTTCATTTGAGTATATCAGAACGCCAGTGAAGGAAGCAGTTGTTCTTACTACGCAAGAGATGTTAAACTACATAATCCCAGAGTGTGAAGCGTTTGTATTTTTAGCGCAGTGGGAATGTGAAGAACATGATTTCAATGAATGGGCTCGTAATACACCGGCGACAACAACATCATCCGGTGAGCGGACACGCAAGTGTACGGTATGCGGTAAGATTGAGAGAAAAGAGATTGCACAGATCAGCAGTTCTGTGACACTGTCAAAAACAAGTTATACTTACACTGGAAGTGTATTGGAGCCAACCGTTACCGTTCAGGATGTGACTGGCAAAAAGCTGATTTTAAATACTGATTATACAGTGAAGTATAGCAGCAACGTGAATGCAGGTACGGCAAACATTAGTATTACATTCAAGGGAGATTACGCAGGAAAAACCATCCAAACAACATTTAAGATTGAGCCGGTTGCGGCATCTAAATTGACGGCTGCTTTGTCGAAAACAACATATACATACAATGGAAAGCCCCAAACTCCATCGGTTTCTGTTAAGCATGGAAGTAAAAAAACACTGGTGAAAGATAAGGACTATACTGTAAAATATGCGAGCGGAAGAAAGAATGTTGGCAAATATTCCGTGAAGATTACATATAAAGGTAATTACAGTGGAACGAAGACTTTGTATTATAAAATCAATCCAAAGACAACTTCTATCAAGCGTCTTACGAGTGCTTCCAAAGAGTTTAGCGTAAAGTGGAGTGTGGTATCCACTCAGACAACAGGATACCAGATACGTTACAGCAAATCTTCAGCGATGTCCGGTGCGAAAATAGTTACGGTGAGGGCAAACAAAACGACAAGCATAAAAGTCAAGAATCTGTCTGCTAAGAAGACGTATTATGTACAGATTAGAACGTATAAGACAGTAAATGGTGTGAATTATTATTCTGAATGGAGTTCGAAGAAATCTGTTAAAACACAATAGTGCGACGTGTGAGTTGAAAAATTACTATTAAGCAGGTGGGTCTGTTAGGATCCATCTGCTTTTCATATTATGGGCTTTAGTCTGTTGAGGGCATCCGTTATCACATCGTATTTGCACCAAAGTATAGATGAAAAATAATTCACTCAACTTTCCCATCGGCCAAGTTGGTATAAACGCTTGATTACTCAAGCAAAAATCAGGTATCTTTTTTGCCAAAGTTCTTGTGTTTTCAGACTTAAAGGCGTATAATATATAAAACAAAACACAGGGGAGCTTGTAAAGGCAGGCTGAGAGGAAGTCATCCAACTTCGACCCTTTAACCTGATGCGGATAATGCCGTCGTAGGAAGTCATCATAGGAAGATTTTTTATAGGAGGCATCCCATTAGGTGTCTCCTGTTTTTTTGTTTACAATTTCATAAACGGGGAGCTTGTAAACAGGCTGAGAGGAAGGTGTGACCTTCGACCCAGAAACCTGATTTGGATAATGCC
>CAZTHP010000121.1:0-5560 GCA_964613155.1 uncultured Lachnospiraceae bacterium
GACTGACAGCAGGAGAAGGCATCCTGTCGGATTTTTGTTAAGTGATTGCTGGGAGCAATAGAAACCTTTTTTAATGCACGATCATCCCGGAATAGACTTTTGGGAATAGCGGAAAGATTTCCGGGTAATCGGGCAGCAGCAAGGGATTGGCATTCCGAAAATGCACCCGTTCCCAGCTCCTGTACACTGTCTGGAAGGTCGATCTTCTGCAGCATACTGCATCCCTGAAATGCACGGCTTCCGATCGTCCGCAGAGAATCCGGAAATTCAATTTTTTGCAGTTTGTTCTTTTTTTGAAATGCTTCGGTAGCGATGATCTCAATCCAAGGGGAGATTCTTAAAGCAGGTGCCTGACATCGTGCAGTATCCTGACGTGTAAGAATCGGCTTTCTTTTGACAATTCTGGTAGAAGAATTTGTAATTGTAGACATGAAAATAACTCCTTTACAAAATCAGCATTCATTCAGTAAAGCAGAAACCTTATCTAAAACACTGTTTTTTAATGAACAAGACCATTCGATGTGCCGCATCAAATGGTCATACTATACTAGTATACTGAAAATTTAACAAAAAAACAAGAAAATTTATGCAAAAACAAGTAAAGTCTGTGTATTTGCTACAATTTGTATCTTTTTGAAGAAAAAAGAAGAAAAACAGCATGGGTAAATCGAGAATTTTGCATGCCGTAATCAGGATTTACGCATCAAAACGTGCATGGGAAATATCTTGCATTTTAAAGGGAAATATGCTATTGTATTACCAGTTGAATAGATAACAACGGGTGCTGACAAGGATTGTCAGATAAAAGGGAAACAGGTGTAAATCCTGTGCGATCTCGTCACTGTAAATAGGGAGTATATGGTCATAGATTAGAAATCCACTGGGAAGCTGGGAAGGATACCATATGTGTAGATCTATAAGTCAGGAAACCTGCCTGCTGTTGGTACAGGAATAAAAGATTCCAAATCACGAGTAATTGGTTGTACCGTTTTGTATACGATTTGTATATTGAAAATGTTTCCGTAATCCTTTTATCACGTGATCGTGGTAGAAGGATTTTTTTGATGCATTTTTAGGCTCCAGGTAGTTAGCTATTCAATTCATCCACAGTTATAGCAAAATTTATGGTTCGATCAAGGAACCAGAGCACATGAAGGAGGAACTCAACATGAAGAAGAACACATTAAAAACCTTAACTGTAGGTATGATGACCGCAGCAATGGCAGCAAGCCTTTTAACTGGCTGTGCAAAGGGCAATGAGCCTGCATCGGAGGCAGAAAGCACTCTTGCTGCCACAGACCAGACACAGGCAGCTGCACAGGATCAGGCAATTCTGGTAGTTAGCTTTGGAACCAGTTATACCGATAACCTGGATCTGAGTATTGTTGGAACTGAAACTGCTATCCAAGAAGCATTTCCGGATTATGAAGTTCGCCGTGCGTTTACAAGCCAGATCATTATTGATAAGCTGAAAGAGCGCGATGGCATGGAAATTGACAATGTAAAAGCAGCATTGGATCGTGCCGTTGCAGATGGTATTAAAACACTGATCGTACAGCCGACTCATCTGATGGATGGTTATGAATATAACGATCTCGTTGGAGAATTGGCAGAATATGCAGAATCTTTTGAGAAGATTGAAATCGGTGCTCCGCTTTTGAGCAGCGAAGATGATTTTGAAACAGTTGCAAAAGCAATCACGGAACATACAAAGGCATATGACGATGGAAAGACCGCAATCTGCTTTATGGGACATGGTACAGAAGCAGAGTCCAACAAGATTTATGCAGAAATGCAGGAAACATTAACCGAAGAAGGCTATGAAAATTATTTTGTTGGAACAGTAGAAGCAACGCCTTCATTAGACGATGTTCTGAACGAAGTAAAGGGCGGAGACTATGAAAGAGTTGTATTAGAACCGCTGATGCTCGTAGCAGGGGATCATGCGAATAATGACATGGCAGGCGATGAAGATGATACCTGGAAGAAGACATTTGAAGCGGCTGGCTATGATGTAGAATGCCTGATCGAAGGTCTGGGACAGCTGGAAGAAGTCCAGGATCTTTATGTAGAACATGTGAAAGCCGTTATCAATCAGTAATATCGCAGGAAACGAAAGGTTTTTCACAAGTTTCAATGTGATATTTGAGGAACGCTGTGCTCTTAAAAGTGCCGGGATTTGGCAGCAAGGAGGAAGAAGCTTGAAATGGTATCCGCTAAAGCTGCCTCAAATCCCGCACGAAAACTTGTAAGTGAATTTTTTGAAATGTCTGACATTTTTTCGGAATATAGCTTGCATTTTGCACAGAAATGTGATATTGTTTTAACAATTGAATAAGAATAACAGGTGCTGACCGATGTTGTCGGATAAAAGGGAAACAGGTGAAAATCCTGTACGATCTCGTCACTGTAAATAGGGAGTATATGATTGTGGTTCGAAGCAATTCACTGGGAAACTGGGAAGGATATCATATACGTGGATCTATAAGTCAGGAAACCTGCCTGTTGTTGGTACAAGAATAGATATTCTAAATCACGAGTAATTGGTTGTACCGGTATATGTCTGAATACAGGGGGGACTCTGTATCCTGAAATACGTTTCCGTAATCCTTTTGTCACGTGGTAGTGGTGAAGGGATTTTTTTACGCAATAAAAATTTTGCTTTAGGAGGAGAACGATGAAGAAACAAACCTTTAAAACTTTGATGCTGGGAATCATGACCGCAGCAATGACAGCAAGTCTTTTGACGGGTTGTACAAAAAAAGAAGTAGAGCAAACAGCCGATACGGAAACAACGCTGGAAGCCGTTTCACAGTCCGCAGAACAAGAGGAAAGCCAAAGCATCGCTACCGCGGCTACCCAGGCATTACCAGAGGAATTGGGCGATCCGGTTACAGCCGAACAGCTGAAGGATGGAGAATATCAGATTGAAGTGGAATCCAATGCTTCGATGTTTCGGGTAGTTGACTGCAAATTAACAGTAGCAGATGGGAAGATGAGTGCTGTGATCACGATGAGCGGCAAAGGCTATATTAAGATGTACATGGGAACTGCCGCAGAAGCTGACAAAGCTTCCGAAGCAGATTTTATCCCGTATGTGGAAACCGCAGAAGGTGCTCATACGTTTCAGCTTCCAGTAGAAGCGTTGAATCAAAAAGTCACCTGCTGTTCTTACAGCAAAAAAAGAGCGCGCTGGTATGACCGCACCATAGTCTTCCGTTCCGATGATCTGCCGTTGGATGCGTATCAGGAAATCAAGCAAACAACCGTCGAATCTTTAAATCTGGCTGATGGAGAATACCAGATCGATGTATCAGTTGAAGGGGGAACGGGTAAAGTCTCAGTCGAATCCCCGGCTGCTTTAACCGTAAAAGATGGAAAAGCAACGGCTGTTATTTCCTGGTCAAGCCCGTATTACGACTATATGCTGGTCAATGGAGAAAAATATCTGCCGATTGAAACAACGGATCAAGCTTCGGTATATGAAATTCCAATCGAAGGATTTGATTGGAAGCTTCCGGTCACAGCGGATACGATCGCGATGAGTGTACCTCACGAAATCGATTATACACTCTATTTCGATTCTACTTCCTTAAAAGCAAAGTAATCTTGTGACCAAATCGCAAAAAGAAGTGAGCATACGAGAAAATCATGTTACAAAAGGGAGTGAATCAGAAAATAAGATGAAAAAAAGAAACAGACGATTGACTTTAGGGCTTGTGTTTCTTCTTGCTGCACAGCTGCTTTGCGGCTGCAGTGCTTCTTCAACGCAAGAGACAGATGTTGGAAAAGTCCAGACACAGAAAAATAACGTGCAGGAAAGCGAAGTGCAGCAGATGGAGGAATCTTCAGCAGCTGTTTCCAATACTTCCTGGCATCAGCCGGAGAAGACGATTGGAGAATTGGCATACGAACACAGCATGGAATTGCAGTATGCCGATCAGTTTGCAGTCGATTATTATGAAGATGGTTATGTATTATTTACAATTCGGGATGGAGGAAGGTATTTGCTGCTTCCTTCAGCTGAGGAAGCTGTGCAGTCGGCTTCTGCGGCAAATAAAGGAATCCTGGATTCGCTGCCGGAAGATATTGCGGTTATCCAGGATACCCCGCAGAAAATTTATATGGTAGCGACTTCCGCGATGGACTTCTTCGTTTCTTTAGAGAAATTAGATGCGATCCATCTTTCTGGAACGAATGCCAGCGGCTGGTATCTGCTAGCGGCGAAAGAAGCGTTAGAAAAGGGCTCGATTCAGTTTGCCGGCAAATACAATGCGCCGGATTATGAGCTGATCGTGTCAGAGGAATGTGATCTGGCGATTGAATCGACCATGATCTACCATACTCCGGAAGTAAAGGAGAAATTAGAACAATTTGGTATTCCGGTTTTTGTGGAACGTTCCAGCTACGAAACACATCCGCTGGGGCGTGTGGAATGGATCAAATTGTATGGCGCACTGCTTCGAAAGGAAGATACTGCAAATGCTTTGTTCCAGCAAGAAATCAAAGAACTGGATGGGATTTTTGCAGAAGAAAACACCGGACAGACCGTAGCCTTTTTCTATATCAATTCGGCTGGTTATGCAAATGTGCGCAAATCGACCGATTATGTGGCACAGATGATCGAACTAGCCGGCGGGAAGTATATTTTTGAAAATCTGGGAGAGGGAGAAAATGCTCTATCGACTGTGAATATGGATATGGAAGAATTTTATGCAGGCGCAAAAGATGCAGACTATATCATTTATAACAGTACGATCGATGGGGAATTGGAATCCATCGAGCAGCTATTGGATAAAAGCCCGCTTTTAAAAGATTTTAAGGCAGTCCAAAATGGTAACGTCTGGTGTACCGGGAAAAATTTGTTCCAGGAAACGATGGGACTTGGCGTTATGATCCAGGATATTCACACATTGTTAACCGATACAACCGGGGAATTAAAAGAATTGACGTATATGCACCGGCTGCATCCATAAGAACTGACAGTACTGGTTATGCTGCTCAATGGAAGAAGAAACGCTGATCAACCGGAAGTGTGATGAGAAGCTGGAAAATACGGTGCTGATAAGTTGGAAAGACAGCTGGCAAGCTGGAAAAGAAACGGCTGAGAAGCTGCAAAAAATGGCTGGAAAGCTGGAATGAGAAGTGTGAGTAAGCCGGAAAGATAAGTGATAGTAAAAATATGTTAAAAAGAGACTTGAAAAATACAAAAAAACGATATGGCTTTGCGTTTGCGTTTTTGTTCGTCCTTCTTGGATGTTTATTTGTCTGGAATATCAATGCGGGCAGTATTTCGTTAAGCGTAAAAGAAATCGTTCAGATTTTAATATCACCAGATCCAAGCGCAACGGCAAGTGCTATTATCTGGGAGATTCGTCTGCCACGTATTCTGGCAGTCATTATTTTAGGGGGAGCGTTATCGGTTTCGGGATTTTTGCTCCAGACATTTTTTGGGAATCCAATTGCAGGACCGTTTGTTTTAGGGATTTCGTCTGGTGCAAAGCTGGTTGTTGCCTTTGTGATGATTTATTTGATGGGACAGGCAAAAACTGCAAGTTCT
>CAZTHP010000122.1:0-5458 GCA_964613155.1 uncultured Lachnospiraceae bacterium
TGCTTGCAAAAAATGATCTGGGAACTCTTCTAGAACCTGGTGATAAAACAATACTTCGTGACGCAGCTCAGCTCTGCTCCCATAAAACGTTAATGGTCTCAATAGTCGCCAGACGACCAATAGGATAAAAGCTGCTGATTTAGGAATTCATCAGCTTCATTTCGAGTCTTAAAAATATAAATATCTTTATGAGGATATTTTTCCAATAATTCCATAGCCAGTCTTCCCTTTGCTGATCGGGGTATTTTCAAAATCGGGGGTGTGAGCATTCACGGTCTCATTGTGAATGCGGTAGGCATCGATCTGACCAGTTTATACCCAGTCATGACCGGAGCGATGATCCTGTGCATCGGAGAGATGGTGCTGGCAAAAAATGCAGAAAATTACTTTGCTCACGAACTGAACACAGGTACGCCCTTTACCCAGGACGGTGCAAAGGAACTGCTGCGCCTGGGAATTTTGACCATCTGCACTCCTCTAGGCTGTCTGATTCTGGCAGAAATTGTCAGCGGAATCCTTGCGGGATTTTTGAATTGTGATGATTTGCTGAAGATTGAATTATGAAATCAGCTGCCCCTTTGGGGCAGCTGATTATCTGCGGCTTCTACATGAGCGAATCAAAGTCCTCAAAGTGTAATGCCGCAGTCTTCATATAACAATTCATTGGTTTGCAAAACGCTTAATCTTCGTTCCAATGCAAAAATAATAATCGCATCTTCCCTTCTGCGTGGATAAAGCTTTCCGACGTTTGCAAGAGCCAGAGCACGCTGCGTTTCCTCGTAATTCATTTTTGCGGCAATACAAAGAGCCAGTACTTTATTGCGTCCGGGATTTTTTGAACCATTTAAGATTTGATAGGCATAGGTACGCGGAAGCAAAGATGCCTTGATTAATGCCGCTTCGCTTATTTTATGTTCTGTTAAAAATGCTTTCAAATATTCTGCAAAATCCGGATAGGCAGGTTGTTTTTCGATCATCGTTTTGTATTCGTTCAAATGCTTCTTGGAGCGTGCAGAACGCAAGATTTTTAAAAGTTCGTCTGTTGATAATGCTTTCATGGTGCACTCCTTGATTAAAAATTGGTTGTATTATATAATTTTTGGGGATAAAAAGCAAGGAAGGAAGACAAAATGAGACAAATAGATGAGTTTCGATTGTCCGAATATCACGATTATGGGAGATTAGCCAAAAAAGATCACATTCATTTGGTTCGACATAAAGTAACAGGAAAAATTTGTGTCAAAAAGAAATTGGAATCGATGCAAAAAGAAATACAGGAATTTCGCCTGTCAAATCCATGTGAGTATTTTTCAAAAGTATATGAAATCGTGGAAGATGATGAAAGTATTATATTGATTGAAGAATATATCGAAGGAATGAACCTGGAAGAATATCGGATGGGTGAAGCGCTGGAGGAGGAAAATGCTGTAAAAATTGCGATTCAGATCGCACAAGGCTTAAAATGCCTTCATGAGCATCAGCCGATGATCATTTATCGGGATTTGAAACCGGAAAATATTATGATTACTCCAGAAGGAAAGGTAAAATTAATTGATTTTGATATTTCGAGAAAGTATCAAACGGGAAAATTGCGGGACACGGAACTTCTAGGAACCGTAGGATATGCTGCACCAGAACAATTTGGCTATTTTCAGACCGACAATCGAACCGATATTTTTGCATTTGGATTGGTTTTTAATTGTATGCTCACAGGAGATTTTTCTGCGCACAATCTGGCAAAAGGGAAGTACGAGAAGTTGATTCAAAAATGTATTGCGCTCAATCCTGCGGATCGCTATCAAAGGATGGATGAAATCTTGAAAGAACTGTTGCCAAAACAGCAGAGTGCTTTTACAGAAGTCTATTTTGAGAAGAAGGAATATTCTGGACAGAACACATATTCTAGGCAGAGAGCATATTCTGGACAGGAAGCATACGCTGGGCAGAGAGCATATTCTGGACAGAGAGTATACTCTGAGCAGGAGAATCCATCTTATGATGAGCGAGGGTTTAGGAGCTGGATGTTACCGGGATTTCGCACCAGGACAAGATGGAAAATGATAGTAGCAGGGGTGTCCTATCTGATGATATTTTTGCTTGGATGGATGTTGGACGCAACAGGTGAGGTTCCCGATGCATATAAAACGATAGATTTATGGTTGAATCGGATTCTATTGGTCGTATCACAGCTTATAACCGTAATGCTTGTATTTAATTATCGTGGAATCTCCCGAAAAATACCATTTTACAGAAGTAAGTATAGGATAATAAAAATCGTGAGTTTCCTGGTGACATGGTTTGTCATTACCTTTGCCACACTGATTTTCACTGCAATACTGGAAGGAATCTTGTTTCTGTAAAAGCGGATTTGCAGGAAAATCGGAGCGTGCGTTTGCCTCTTTTCTTTTGTAGATTGTATGCTGTCAGCATACCAAAAGTGTAAGTACAAAAGGTAAAATAGAAAGAACTTAGACGAAAAACAAAAGAGGGAGGATTTCTTATAATGAGTCATGAACAAGAAACAAAAGTGTGCAAACACTGTCAGTCAGAAATTCCAAAGAAGGCAAAGGTGTGTCCGAACTGCAGAAAGAAGCAGGGTGGAATTTTGAAATGGATTCTGATCGTTGTGGTTGTTATATTCGTTTTCAGTATGCTCTTTGGCGGAGAAGATGATGGCAGTGCAAGTGATTCCAATCCCCAAAAAGTAGGAGATGCTACTGTAGCAGGCAAAGATACCGAGACGAAAGAAGCGGAGGATAATAAATTTTCTGTTGGTGAAATTGTAGAAACTTCGAGTTTAAGAATTACATTGTTATCTGCAGAAAAGTATCAATCCGATAATGAGTTTATTCAGCCAAAATCTGGAAATGTCTACTATAAAATGGAGTTCGAATTTGAAAATATTTCAGATTCGGATGAGTACATATCTTCTTGGGATTTTAATTGCTATGCGGATGATTACGATATGGAACAGACCTATCTGGATGAAATGGATCTGGATGCGACATTATCACCAGGTCGGAAGACGAAAGGTGCTGTATTTTTCGAAGTGCCGAAAGATGCAAAGGAGATTTTCCTGGAATATGAAACGAACTTTTGGACAGAAAACAAAGTTATTTTTGAAGTAAAATAATCGTGTTGGAGAGCATCTGATGCTACTATTTTCGCAAATAAGATACCAGTGAATCCTGACAGAAAATATGGAATGAAGCATCAGGAAACTTGAAAGGATATGTGTCCTCTTGGATTGATGTTAAATGAACGATCAATTCAAGAGGATTTTCTATCCAATCATTTGAAATAATGAGGGATGGATTCTTTTATGCGGAAACGTATTTGAACAGAAAGAAGGAATGTTATGAGTAAGCGTGATTTTAAAACAAAATGTTTCGCATGGTTATTCGTTGGGACGTTGATGTTATCCATGATACCGATGAACGTGTTTGCAGCGGAAAAGGAAACTCGTGCATTATGTGAAGATGGGATGCATGATTTTACCGTTGAAAAGTATGATGAAACCAATCATTGGCATGAATGTTCGATTTGTGGGAAATCGGATAAGGCATTGAGTCATTTTTATGATACAAATGGAGATACTACATGTAATGGATGTTCCTATAAAAGAAGCATGATAGAAGAACTTTCCATCGACAAAACGCTGATGTACGAAGGAGAGACGGCGACTATTACGATAAAAGTTATAGAAGGCTGTGCGGCTAGCTGGGTCTCTTTCTATAAACCAATAACCGGTAATAGCAGATCAGTGGATTTATCGCTTGATTCGGATAATACGTATACCGGCACATTTACGGTAGACGATCAAACCGAATCGGGGATTTGGAAAGTGAACTACATAGCAGTCAGAAGTGATGCAGAGGGATATGAATTTTTATACAATTCGAATACTCATACGGGAACGTATTACGAGAAAGAGGATTTTTCTTCCTTGGATTTTGAAGTAACTGGAACTGATGCAGATGTGGAGCCTCCTGTGATTGAAAGCTATTCGATTGATAAGACGGTTGTTTCTGTAGGAGATCATGTTACAGTTAGTGTTCAAGTTCGGGATGAACATTTGGAATCAAGATTTAGCTTTTGGTATAAAAAGCCAGATGACAAATCTGAGATTATTTCCATGAAAAAAATAGATAACACGGGTCTTTATCGAGGTACGTTTTTAGTAACGGAGGACAGTCCTCTTGGAATCTGGAGACCTGCTTTTATCAGTATTAGCGATACAAATGATAATTCAACAATTTTAGATAATAGTAATCTTTATTCCTACAGCAGCAACAAGGCAGATATGTCTTCGTTAAATTTTGAGGTAGTTGCAAGAAATGCGGACAGCGAAAAGAATGATACGGAAGCGTATATGGAATATGACAAAGAAGCGCATGTCGGTCATGCATTGCGCTTAAAAGTATATTCCACTACGAATCAGACATACACGATAACTTGCAGTGAAAATGTTGCGTTTACAAGCAAGCTGGTTGGTTCGAGTACGGTTGTTACAGATCGCTCCTATTACTTGAAAGAGTATGACATTGAAGTAAAAGAGGCTGGAAGTTATGTATTTTACGTGAAAGGATCAGGCGCCTCCAATCCATTAACCTGCAAAGTGAAGATCATAGATCATGATTTTGATTCGGAATGGGTGATTGCAAAAAAGCAACTACATCTCAGAATGGTAAGCTTGGTCATCAATGTAAGATCTGCAATAAGGTTGTAAGCACAAAATCCATTCCCCAAATTACGACTGTAAAATTATCAACAGCAGCTTATACATATGATGGAAAGAAAAAAACACCATCCATTGTTATAAAAGATAAGAATGGCAATTTATTAGTAAAGAATCAGGATTATACCTTAGGTTCATGGAAATGTGATACAGGAGCTAGTGCTTCCTCTAGAAAATCAATCGGAAAGTATTCAATCAAAGTGACATTCAAGGGAAAATATTCGGGAAGTAAAACGTTATCGTTTACGATTGGCCCGAAAAATCCCAAAAGCGTAAAAGTCGTTTTGGATCGTTATAATACTTCAACCGTATCCTGGTCGAAAGTAAATGGTGCGTCAGGATATAAGGTTTATTGGAAAGTAACACCAGATGATCCTTACCAGTATTGTGGAACTACGAAATCGACCTCCTGGCCTTTTGAGATGAAGGATGGTGTAAAAAATACGTTTAAAGTAGTGGCATATCAAAAAGTTAACGGGGTTACTTGTAACAATGCAGGTAAGACAGCCAGTGTGTATGCCTTAAAGAAAGTTACGGGAGTTAAAGCAGAGAAATCCGGATCAAATGTTAAGATTTTATGGAAGAATATTCCA
Source organism: uncultured Lachnospiraceae bacterium (assembly GCA_964613155.1). GTDB lineage: Bacteria > Bacillota > Clostridia > Lachnospirales > Lachnospiraceae > TWA4. The sequence continues at coordinate 5,332 of CAZTHP010000122.1, forward strand.
GGTGAAACCGGATATCAGATTTCGAAATCGACGAATAAAAATCAAACCAATATTGTCGCAATCTGCGAAACGACCAGCGGTAACGCAAAGACGATTACAGCAGAAAAAGGAAAGACCTATTATTATA
>CAZTHP010000123.1:0-5443 GCA_964613155.1 uncultured Lachnospiraceae bacterium
TGAATTGCAGTGATACCTTTCTTTGTACCAGCTACCTTAAAGTCCATATCTCCAAAGAAATCTTCCAGACCCTGAATATCGGTTAAAACGATATAATCATCATCGGTCTCACCTGTTACCAGACCACAGGAAATACCCGCTACCGGTGCCTTGATCGGAACACCAGCTGCCATCAAGGACATGGTAGAAGCACAGATACTTGCCTGTGAAGTGGAACCATTTGATTCGAAGGTTTCGGAAACCGTACGAATTGCATAAGGGAATTCTTCTTCGCTGGGCAGTACCGGAACTAATGCTTTTTCTGCCAGAGCACCATGACCGATTTCACGACGTCCCGGTCCTCTGGAAGGTTTTGTTTCTCCTACAGAATAAGACGGGAAGTTGTAATGGTGCATGTAACGTTTGGAAGTTTCATTCACATCCAGACCATCGATCTTCTGTGCATCGGAAAGCGGTGCCAGTGTCGTAACGGTACAAATCTGAGTCTGACCTCTTGTAAACATCGCAGATCCATGAACACGAGGCAGAAGATCAACTTCTGCTGCCAGAGGACGAATCTGATGAATCGCACGGCCGTCCGGACGTTTATGGTCTTTTAAGATCATCTTACGAACCGTCTTTTTCTGATATTTATAAACGGCTTCATCAATGAAGGGAATCCAATCGGGATTCATTTCTTCATAACGAGCTGCTAACTTTTCTTTAATTTCTTTAATATTAGCTTCCCGAACCTGTTTCACATCAGTAAATACTGCTTCTTCCATTTCTTCTGCAGAAACAAATGCTGTCATATCTTCCCACAGATCAGCCGGTGTATCGCAGTGTTCATATTCATGCTTCGGTTTTCCGCATTCTGCAACGATTGTATCGATAAATGCAATAATCTGCTGATTTACTTCATGTGCAGCAAAAATTGCTTCGATCATCTTATCTTCCGGAACTTCCTTTGCACCTGCTTCGATCATGATTACTTTTTCTCTGGTAGAAGCAACCGTTAATGCCAGTTCGGATACCTGCTTCTGATCATTCGTAGGGTTGAAAACAAATTCACCATCGATCAGTCCCACCTGTGTGCTGGCTGTCGGACCATCAAAGGGGATATCTGAAATTGCAACTGCGATTGCAGAACCCAACATTGCCGTAATTTCCGGTGCACAATCCGGATCTACGCTCATAACCAGGTTATTCGGTGTTACATCATTCCGATAATCCTTCGGGAATAAAGGACGCATCGGACGGTCGATTACACGAGAGGTCAGTGTTGCATGTTCAGATGCTTTTCCCTCTCTCTTATTAAAACCACCAGGAATCTTTCCAACAGAATACATCTTTTCTTCATATTCTACACTTAAAGGGAAAAAGTCAATTCCTTCTCTCGGTTTATCGGATGCCGTTGCTGTACATAATAAAACCGTATCACCATAATGAATAAACGCAGCGCCATTTGCCTGCGCAGCCACTCTGCCTACATCAACTGTCAAGGTTCTTCCTGCCAGTTCCATTGAATAACTCTTATACATATTCTCTACTCCTTTCTAACTTTTACGAAATACAACGTATCGATTCTCTTTTCGATCTCATTTCTAAAGAAGCAGCCGCCTTCCACAAAAGCCCCAGATTCCGCAAAACAGGACGGCAGAAGTACCGAAACTACTGAAAAATACAGTTTCCATCTGTAAACTGCAGGCACTCTCCTGCTAAACTGTACTTTTCAGTGGTCCCGGGCATGCTTCTGCCCACATTCGAGTTTGCGTCCTATTGCACAAAAAACGACTCCCTTAAAAGAAAAAACGCTTATCCGTAAAAAACCACAGGAGAAATACAAGCATATAACTCCTGTGGCCAATAATTAAATCCAATCTCTCAATTCCATATAAAATTCAATCGAAACGGAAAGATTTTATATGGTATCAAATCAGCATTGCCGATTTGCTGCTTATTTTCTGATTCCTAAACGGCTGATCAGGCTACGGTAAGCTTCGATATCTTTTTTCTTCAGATATGCCAGTAAACCACGTCTCTGACCTACCATCTTCAGCAGACCGCGTCTAGAATGATGATCTTTGTTGTGTTCTTTCAGATGCTCAGTCAGATCTCTGATTCTTTCTGTTAACAGAGCTACCTGTACTTCTGTAGAACCTGTATCTGTGGGGGTTTTACCATATTCTGCAATAATTTCTGCTTTTCTTTCCTTTGTAATCATGTTGATTACCTCCTTTAATTTTATTCATAATCGCGCAATGAAAATAGCACTTTTACAAGCCATTTCAATTGCTTCTAGTACATACCCAAGACTGAGCAGGGGCTGGAGCATCCTTATGCTAAGTCCGGGCGGTTACTCACACCGCATTACTATATCACAAAAAAATCATTCTGTCCATCATTTTTTATTTTTTTCTAACGGCAATTGAAACCCAATCATGATCGTACATCGTTTCAACAATCTCAAAATCCGGATTTGCTGCAAAAGCAGCTTTTACTTCGGCTTCTTTGGTATTGATAATACCGGATGTAATAAAATAAGAGCCTGATTTCAGATGTTTTCCAATCTCTGCCTGAAGCATGATGATAACCGGTGCTAAGATATTCGCTACTGCAAAATCATAATCGCAGCCTGCTTCCGCCTGTACCGCTTCATCTCCAATGATATCGCCGGTCAGCATCCGTACTTTTTCTTCCGAAATCTGGTTGACTGCTACATTTTCTTTTGCCGCTTCAATCGCAAATTCATCGACATCTGTCGCAAATACCTCAGAAGCGCCTAACTTCATAGCAGCGATTGCTAAAATACCGCTTCCTGTACCAATGTCCATGACCCGATCACCAGCTTTCATATATTTTTGAATCTGGCGAATACAAAGGCGGGTGGTTTCGTGCGAACCTGTACCAAATGCAGTACCCGGATCAATTTCAATCATCATCTTGTCTTTATGTTCTTCTGGAATTTCTTCCCAGGTAGGCTTGATCAGAATCTCATCTACACAAAACGGTTTAAAAAACTGCTTCCAATTGTTGATCCAGTCCTTATCCTCCGTCTCCGATAACGTAATCGCACCAGAGCCAATTTCCACAAATGCGGAAATTTCTTCCAGACCTTCTTTGATCTGTGCTGTCAAAGCATCAATATCCACATCGGTTTCTAAATAGCAGGATACCGTCGCTTTTCCATCATCCGGTTCCAGTTCCGGTAAAATATCAATAAACATTCCTTTCGTTTCTGCCTCTGTTAAAGGAATATTATCCTCAATTTCAATTCCTTCTACTCCCAGTTCACTTAACATCTCACTGATAAAGTCGACTGCTGCCGTAGTGGTATCAATACTGATACGAACCCATTTCATCGTATGACCCCTTTCCAGATCGCTCTCGATTCCGTCCTTTTTTTACGCTGTCTCGATTGTATCTTTTCAATAGTTCTGCTTGCTGCTTTTTATTTTTTCTTTTTATTAAAGAAATTCTTTTTTTCTTTTGTCTCGGTTCCGCTCTTTTCGTCTCCCATCGTCTGTGCAAATGCTTTTAAAGCGTCACGCTGCTCCGGTGTTAAAGAACGGGGAACTTCCACTACAAATGTAACATAATGATCGCCGCGGGTTGCTTTGCTGCGCAGGAAGGGTACCCCTTTGCCTTTTAAGCGAATCCGTGTATCGGTCTGGGTACCCGGCTGAACTTGATATTCCACTTCGCCATCCACTGTCTTGATTCGGATTGCACCGCCCAATGCTGCAGTTGCAAAGCTGATCGGCACGGTAGAATAAATCGTAGTATCCTGACGCTGGAAAATCGGATGCTCTGCAATGATTACTTCTACCAGCAGATCGCCCCGTTCTCCGCCATTTTGTCCCGGTTCTCCCTTTCCGCGAATGCGAATACTCTGTCCATTATCAATACCAGCAGGAACGGAAATCTGAATCTTCTTTCGGGAAGATGTATAGCCGCTGCCACCGCATTTCGGACATTTATACTTGATTACTTTACCACTGCCGCCGCACTCCGGACACGCCTGTTCGCTGCGTACCATACCAAACATGCTCTGCTGTGTTGTTACAACACGTCCACGACCATTACATTTCGTACAAGTTTCCGGAGAAGTTCCCGGCTTTGCACCACTGCCGCCGCATTCGGTACAGTCATCCTTCAGCATCAGTTCAATCTCTTTTTCTACGCCGAAAACTGCTTCTTCAAATGTGATATGAACCGCTGCACGAAGATTAGCACCTTTTACAGGACCGTTATAGCCGCTTCTTCTGCTGCCGCCGCCAAATCCAAATAAATCGCTGAAGATATCGCCCATATCTCCACCGAAATCAAAACCGCCGAATCCACCAAATCCGCCGGCACCACCGCCTGCGGTCTGATCAAATGCTGCATGACCAAACTGGTCATACTGTCTTCTTTTCTCCGGATCACTTAAAACAGCATACGCTTCCTGTACTTCCTTGAACTTTTCAGCAGCTACTTCATCGCCCTGATTCGTATCCGGATGATATTGTTTGGCCATCTTACGATATGCTTTTTTCAGCGCAGCATCATCCGCATCCTTTGATACACCAAGCACCTCGTAATAATCTCTTTTTTCTGCCATAGAATCACCTTTTCTGAATAAAATCCACACAGTCCAGCAAAGCAACGCCAAACTGTCTTACTCTTTTTTTGACTGTCTTATTTTTTGCGTAAACGCACTACACGGAACGTCATAGAGGCGTTCCGCTTTGTGTGTTAGTAAAAAGATTTTGAAATTTTATACTTCTTTATAATCTGCATCTACAACATCATCTGCTGCACCACCGGCTGCGCCTGCACCAGCACCAGCTGCGCCTGCCTGCTGCTGTTCATATAATTTCTGGAATAATACCTGTGCATCATTCATCAGTTTTTCTTTTCCAGATTTCAGTTCTTCTACCTGTGCATCACTAATTTCCATATTCTGTGTTGCATCCAGAACCTGTTTCAGTGCTGCAATATCAGCTTCTACCGTTGCTTTGGAAGCATCATCTAACTGATCGCCTGCATCCTTTAATGCCTGTTCTGTCTGGAATACCATGCTGTCTGCATCGTTTCTTGCATCAATTGCTTCTTTACGTTTTTTATCTTCTTCTTCATATTGTTTTGCTTCTTTAACAGCCCTGTCGATTTCGTCGTCAGAAAGGTTTGTAGAAGAAGTAATAGTAATATTTTGAGATTTACCTGTACCCAAATCTTTTGCAGAAACATTTACGATACCGTTTGCGTCGATATCAAACGTAACTTCGATTTGTGGTATTCCTCTAGGAGCAGGTGCAATTCCGTTAAGTTCGAATCGACCAAGCGTTTTGTTGTCTTTTGCAAATTCTCTTTCGCCTTGTAAAATGTGAATGTCAACTTGCGTTTGATTATCTTGTGCCGTGGAGAAAACTTGTGATTTCTTTACAGGAATCGTAGTGTTTCTTTCAATAAGTTTTGTGCA
>CAZTHP010000124.1:0-5287 GCA_964613155.1 uncultured Lachnospiraceae bacterium
TGACATTTTTCATCTTTCCTGCCAAACTGCCGAGATAAAAATCTTCCGGATACGTTGTGCGCAGATAGCAGCTTTCATCCAGATGGAGATTTTGAAGTTCTGCCTGTTCGACACAGCCAAACAATCCATTGTAACTAAAATTTTCAGAATTCAAATATAAATTACTAATAGTATAGCCTTTTCCATCAAAATTCCCCTGAAATGGAGTGGATTCCGTAGTTCCAATCGGTACCCAGCTTCCTCGTTCTTCATTGCAGACAGAAGACATATCGAGGTTACTTCCCAGTTCAAAATAAATATCTTCGTAGCTTTCTCCTCGATTGACCTGCTGCGCCAAAAAGGAAAGTCCCTCCGGCAGGGTAATAATATAAGGATCGTCTTCACTACCATCACCGGTTCCAAACAGCCCTTCTCCCGTCAGAATCTGAATCACAATATCTTCTGAAATATTTTCTACTACATAAATTCCCGAATCCGTCGGTTCCAGAACTGTTCCATTGCAGTACAGCTTTCGAATCGCATAGCCACCGCTTGTATCGCAGAAAAAGCTGAAATCTGTTCCATCCAGTACCGTAATTCCTTTTAAATGAATGTCCTGATTGCCTGCATTTTGATTGAGTACGTATACCGATGTGTAACTGCTGTCAAAGGTCACATTCCAGATTCCTTTTTCAACCAAAACCGGATAGCCATCACTTCCCAACTGGAACGCAACACCCAGATCTCCCATTTCGACGATTTTTTGCAGTTCTTCTAAGGTCACTTCGTCAACTCGCGTTAAATCCAGTGCATCGGTTGGGATTTTTCCAAATAATTTTTCGGTTCCCTGATCACAGGCATAGACTTCCAGGAAAGAAATTCCACCTGATTTCAACGAATCTTTTCCCAATTCCAGACTGCCCACAAACATCCCTTCTGAACTATCCAAAGAATTCACCAGAGTATTCCCGCTGTAACAATTGCTGACAACCAGATATTCTTCTGATTTGCTGTTGGTGACCAGAAGCTTTCCGATCAAGCCTCCAACATGCGCATTTCCCTGCACTTTATCAACCCGTGAATAACTATTGCTGATCTGAATTGCGACTGCTGTGGCGTTTCCAGATGCAGAACCTTGCAAATAGCCGATCAAACCGCCGACCATTCCATCAGTTCCCGGTGCATTGACCTGCACTACATTTCCCTGATTGGCACATTCCCGAATGAAAACCTGTGTATTCTGTGTCGTGCTTCGCACTAAGCTTCCTGCAATTCCACCGATTTTCCCCTGCAGATCGCTGCCGCAGTCCAGACCGGTGATTACCGCTTTATTGGTACAATGCCGCACGGTAAGAGAATCAGATGAGGAATTGAGCAAACCTGCTATACCGCCTACTCCGCATACACCAGAAACGGCACCGAGATTTTCACAGTCTTCGATTACCGCTCCATTCATCTGTTTTCCAACAATACCGCCTGCCGAAGAATTGACACCCGTGCTTGTAACCGCAGCTTCATTCCGACAACCGCTGATCTGTAAAACGGCTCCTTTTTCGGTTCGCGCACCCAAAATTCCGCCGCAAACACCTTCTTTTGCCTTAGAGGAAACGATTCCGCGATTCACACAGTCGATGATCTTCCCGCAGTCCAGACCAACCAGTCCGCCAACACCTGTTGATGCTGTAATTTCCCCACGATTGGTACAATCTTCTACTTCCATCCAAGGACCGCCGTATCCGATCAGACCACCCGCATTTTTTTCCGCAGTTTCTACATCTGCGGTATTACTGCACGAAAGAATCGTTGTCCGGTTTTCATTATTGGCATTACCGATCAGACCGCCAACATTATCGGAAACGGCTGTAATGGAACCTTGATTGGTACACTGGGTGATCTGGCTGCTGCCTCTGCCCATTTCCCCGATCAAACCACCGACACTGGACGTTCCGCTGATATTGCCGCTGCTGCTGCAATTTTCCAACGTAATATCTCTTGCACTGCCGATCAAGCCGCCGACAATCTGTTTTCCTTCCAGTGTTACTTCCATCGTACAGTTTTTACAAGTTGTATTGCTTGCTTTTCCAATCAACACACCAACCATATCTTTCGTAGAAGACATTTCTCCCTGAATCTTGAGATTCTGAATCTGTGCGTTATTGGTATATCCAAAAAATCCCCGTCCCGCAATTCTCATTTTGGCATAAAAACGAGTCAGGGTATGTCCATTTCCATCAAACGTACCCGAATACATGATGGAGGACAGACCAATGGGAATCGTCCACGGATTTGCGAAACCTCCCATATCAATATCCGCCGTAAGGCGTGCATTTAAAACACCGCCTCCCTCATTTACCTGTTTTGCAAACCAGTCCAGATCCTCACGAGAATCCAGTTCATAAAATCCATCCTCACTCAGCAAAGGGGCTGTAAGGTCTGTCACAACCTCTGCTGCCGCTGTTGTGTTCTGCACGGATATTCCCTCCAATATCCGTCCTGTTTTCAACAGAGGACCAGCTGCCTGTGCCGGTAAGGAAGTCCCAAACCCGGACACCGCCAGCGCCATGCTTAAACATGCCGCAAGAATCTGTCTTTTTCTCTTTTTCATCCGCCGCCTTCCTTCCTTTGTTCCAATATGCAGAGTCGACGAATGGTCTCAGAAGAATTTCCCCCTGAGACCACCGCCTTTTTCTGTTTCGACTTCTTTTCATCGAAACTACACTTCATTTTTATTTTTTAATCGTTACCGTAGACTTTTGTCCTTTTTTCGCCAATAATTTCTTATAAGCTGCCAGTTTTTTCGCCGGTACTTTGATCACTGCTTTTTCATGAATTCCCTTAAATGCACTTGCACCTACGGATTTCAGCTTACTGCTCTTGATCGTGATCGTCTTCAATTTCGCATCGTTTGCAAATACCTGCTTTCCAATCGTGGTAACATTGCTGCCTACAACGGCTTTGGTCAGAGACTTGCATCCAGAGAATGCTTTTTCTCCGATTGCGGTTACCTGATAAGAATATTTACCAATCTTAACCGAAGACGGAACTGTGATTTCTTTTACTTTTTTGCTGGAAACAGCTGCCACAGTCACAGTACCTTTTGAAGTACTTTCATTGGTTACCCGATATTTCAGAGAACCAACTTCATATGTTTTGCCTTTCGCTGCTTTGATCACAAAGGTTTTGGTAACGGTTCCCTTGTAATTGCCAATTCCTTTTACAACTACTTTTGCAGTTCCCGGCTTGGTATTATTCTGATAGGTTACCTTGTAATCCTTGCCAGCTGTCAGCTTGCTGCTGCCATTTTTCACCGTAACAGCCGGTTTCAGAGCTTTTCCTGTATGTTTTGCAGAGGTATAGCTTAGCGTGATCTTTGCCTTCTGAATCTCCAGCTTCTGAATCGTAAAGTTTTTCACTAATGTTCCAGAAGTATAAGCACCGCCCAGTGTTACCAGAACTTTTCCGGTTCCCGGCTTGGTATTATTCTGATAAGCTACTGTATAGTCCGCAGCGTCAAGTGTAACCGGCTCTGCATCTCCATTGTATACAACCGAAACAACTTCCGGCTTTAATGCTTTGCCTGTATAGGAATAGCTATCTTTTTTCAGTGTAACTGCAAATTTCTGCAGATATGCATATGTTTTTTCAGCATCTGCCAGAACACGTTCCGCGGTTTCGCCAACAGATTCCTGTTCTTCCTTTGTCAATGCATCGTAACGTGCACGAAGTTCCTGAATGGTATCACCGCTTTCTGTTGTAATACCTTCATCGGACAGCGCCAGGATTGCTTTCTTTAACTGATAAGCGGAAACAACCTTGGTTTTTACAGAAATCTCAACATCGCTTCCTTCGGGTGTAAAGGTATAGGTTTTCTGTCCTGATTTCAGGGAAACGCTTTCACCATTTACAACCAGAGAGGTCATCGTATATTTATCATCTACAGAAATCGTAATTTCTTTTCCATCCAGGAAATAAATCGTATCGTCTTCCTGTACTTCATCATCAAGCAGAACTTTTACATGATCGCCTGCTTTTACAACCATACGACAGATTGCTGCAACCTCATCTACTCTGGGGTCATTAACATGGATCAGACCATCTTCGCCATAACTCCAGCAAAGCTTATTGGACTGAGTACCAGCACCTGTATTCATGTTCCATGCATCTTCTGCAGTAATTGCTGCCAGATCATCCACTGCAATTACTGCGCTACCGAAATCAATTTCTTTTCTCAGTCCTCCGACTGCTTCTGATGCACTATTTTTCAGATAATAATTCGCTGCCATCTTTGTTGGTGCTGAATAAGAAGTATAGGATCCAATGATCGCACCGCCGTCTACCGTTCCGGTATTCAGGTTGCCGCAAAACATGATATCTACGCTTCGCTGTCCGACAATACCACCATTATATTGACTGGCACCCGAAACTTCACCCTGATTCCAGTTTCCATAAATTTCACCGCTGCTGCAAGTCAGATTTCCTGTAATACCACCCGCATATGCGCCGCCGGAAACTTTTCCTGTATTGATATTTCCTGCAATTACCTGACCATTTTTCGTAGTACTATTAAACTGTCCTCTCGCATCTCCGAGAATTCCGCCAACGTAAGCACTTGAACTTGTACTTGTGGAAGTAACATCTCCCATATTGACACAATTTACGATATCACCGTTATTCGGACGTGCTGCAATCGCACCAAGCTGTGCTCCCGCTCCTGTAACATTGCCGTAATTGATACAGCCAAGTGCGCCACCATTTGTACCTGTAAAAACTGCACTTGTCGCATTACCATAGTTGACACAGTTGATTACCGTTCCGGTACCATTGATCATCGGACTGCTGATCATTGCTTTATTGACAACGTTCTGTACCACACATCCTACAGGAGAAGCCACAATACCACGGATTCCTTTTGTCATCTTGTCATTGCCTTCAATGGTAAAATTTTTAAATACCGCTTCCGCTGACGCATAATTGGAAAGCTGTGTAAAACCATGATTGCCTTCTGCATCCGTTACAGTGATCGTCTTTCCATTGCCATCAAAAGTTCCGGCAAAATAGTTCGGATAAACACTTGCAAATGGTTTGAGGGTCTGTCCATTCAGATCAATATCTTTTGTCAGAATAAAATACACACCTTCATACACTTTGTGCATTCTTTCGCCTGTTGTAATGGTTTGATTTGTCTGCTCGGAAAGATATGCCAGCTCTGCTGCACTGGAAATCTGGTACGGGTCTTCCTTGGTACCGGTACCGCCAGCAAAGGCGGTTGCTGCGGTTCCATCCCAGCCGCTTTCTACAGTACTTTCCT
>CAZTHP010000125.1:0-5036 GCA_964613155.1 uncultured Lachnospiraceae bacterium
GTTCATCCGACCGGTGAATCTTTGTCGGGAGACTCAAGATTCCGAGAGCTTATTTCTTTTTCTTTCCATTTCCCCGTCTTTCAACCTTTTTCCCATCTTCCAACCTTTTTCCCGTCTTTCAACCCTTTTCCCGTCTTTCAACCCTTTTCCCGTCTTCCAACCTCTTTTGGGAGCTTCGATACCACTTCACAGATTGGTAATCGCAAACGAAAAGTCTGCACTTACACAAAGCTTTCCTTTTACCCAGACACTCCCCTCTGCAAAACAAAAAGAACCTTTCCTGCGTTTAATCCGACATTGTGTTTCGATAACATCCCCAGGTCTTACTGGAGCACGAAATTTTACATGTTCAAGCCCCGTATAAACGGGCACCTTTCCTTCCTCTATGGCATCTTCCAACAGAACACAGGCAGACTGCGCCAGTATTTCACATAGGATTACCCCTGGAACAACCGGATTTCCTGGAAAATGTCCCTTTAAGAAAAACTCATCCCCTCGCACCTTGTAATGTCCGATCGCGGTTTCGTCTTTCCGTTCCGCATCATCCAGCAAAAGCATCGCATCTCGATGCGGCAGTATTTTCATAAGCTGCTCTTTGTTCACGTTTCCCTCCTGTACGGTATACCGTTTCCATTTATTTTCCATTCTTTTGTAGAATATCCTCAGTTTCTTTCAACTTTGCGTTCTTCTATTCTTTGGTAGAATAACTCTTTTTTTCCAGCTTCGCGTTTTACCATTCTTCTGTATGACAACCTCAGTTTCTTTCAAACTTCGTAATCTCCCATTCTTTTACAAAATATCCTCATTTCAGCCGGAACAACTCCGTACCGTACTCTACAATCTGACCGTTTACAGCACAGATTTCTGCAATCACACCATCTTCTTCCGCAGTAATCTCATTCATAAGCTTCATCGCTTCTACAATACAAAGTGTCTGCCCCTTTTTTACCGTATCCCCTACTGCAACATAGGGCTCAGCATTTTCAGCGGGCGCGGCATAAAATACCCCGATGATTGGAGAACGAACGCTGCGGTAATCCTCAGATTCTGTTTTTCTTTGTGTATCTTCTTCCGATACCGGAACGAAGGATACCGTTTCCGTTTGCAAATTCGAACGTTCCAAACGAACCTTACGATTTTCCTCTGTGATTTCAAGGCCCGTCAAACCCAGTTCCTTCATCAGCTTTGCATAGTTGCGAATCTCCGTTTCCTTCATTTCACTATACCTTTCTAATCACGATATTGTTTCAATTACGATACCGTTCCAATCATGATATCGTTCCAATTACTACACCTTTCGAAATGCAAGACAAGCATTGTGACCGCCAAAGCCAAGAGAATTGGACAGTGCCAGTGTAATCTCTGCATGAACCGCCTGATTCGGTATGTAATCCAGATCACAAGCTTCATCCGGTTCCTTTAAATGAATCGTCGGAGGGAGGATTCCTTCTTTCAAAGCAAATATACAAGCAAGTGCTTCGACTGCACCGGCAGCACCCAGCATATGACCTGTCATAGATTTTGTGGAACTAATCTGAATCGTTTTCGCAATTTCCTCTCCAAATGCCTGTTTGATCGCAGCAGTCTCTACGACATCATTCATGGGAGTTCCTGTTCCATGTGCATTTACATAGACTACATCTTCTTGAGAATAAGATACTTCTTGCAGCGCATCTTTCATCGCACGCGCCGCACCAGTTCCCTCTGGATCCGGCGCAGTCATATGATAGGCATCACAGGTCGAGCCATAACCGCAAACCTCTGCATAAATATTGGCACCTCGCCGTTTTGCATGTTCATATTCTTCTAAAATAAGTGCCGCTGCACCTTCTCCAATCACAAAGCCACCTCTGCGTTTATCAAAAGGCAACGAAGCTGCCTCCGGATCTTCAGCAAGTGATAATGCCTGCATATTCGCAAATCCTGCAACAGCCGAAGGCACAATTGATGCCTCTGCACCTCCTGCGATCACAGCATCTGCATACCCGTGACGAATCAGCCGCATTGCTTCTCCAATTGCATTCGATCCAGAAGCACACGCCGTTACAGCCGGCATTGCCGGTCCACAGCAATGATGTCGGATTGCAATCATACCTGCCGCCATATTTCCGATCATCATCGGAACAAACAAAGGCGATACCCGTCTAGGACCTTTCTCTAACAGCTTTTGGTGTTCTTTTTCAAAGGTGGCAATTCCACCAATCCCCGTACCAAACAAAACAGCAAACCGTTCGGGCTCAATTTTTCCTTCTATTCCACTTTCCTCTACCGCCTGCTGCGCTGCTGCTACAGCGAATTGCGCATAGCGATCCGTACGGAGCACTTCATTTACTTCTAAATATGTATGCGGATCAAAATTTTTCACCTCTGCACCTAATTTTGCTTTGCATGTTTTGGTATCAAACAGCGTAATCGGTGCAATCCCATTTTTTCCGCTTTTCATACTTTCCCAGGTATCCGCTGCACAATTTCCCAAAGGGGTAACGGCACCAATCCCTGTTACAACAATTCTTCTGTTTTCTGCCATCTTGATTCTCCTTACATCGCCATTCCACCGTCAACACGAATCACTTCACCGGTTATATAGCTTGCCTTTACCAGAAATGCAACTGCATCTGCCACTTCCTCGACCTTCCCCATTCTTCCAAGGGGAATTTTGTCCAGCAAAGGATTTTTTGTCTGATCAACTGTCATATCCGTCGCAATAAAACCAGGCGCGACTGCATTGCAGCGAATTCCCTTTGGTGCCAATTCCTTTGCTGTAGATTTCGTCAAGCCGATCAATCCCGCTTTTGAAGCCGCATAATTGCTCTGTCCTGCATTTCCCATCAATCCAGAAACAGAACTGATGTTGATGATACATCCCTCATGTGCTCGCAGCAACAAACCCGTACAATGGCGAATCATATGAAAGGCACCTTTTAAATTCGTATCCATTACTGCATCCCAATCGTCTTCCTTCATCCTTGCAAGCAATCCATCGCGTACAATTCCTGCATTATTAATCAGAATCTGCACCATTCCAAAATCCGCTTTTATCTGCGCAATCGTTTCTTTCACAGCTATAAAATCCGAAACATCACAGGCATATGTCTTTGCAGTAATGCCATATTCTGCTTTACATCGTTCACATACTGCTTCTGCTGCCTGCGTATTTCCGGCATAAAGAATTGCCACATTGATTCCCAAAGAGGCGAGACGATATACGATTGCTTCCCCAATTCCACGAGAACCGCCTGTTACGATCGCTGTTTTTCCTTTCATCGTTCCCTTCATCATTCTCTTTCCTCCAAATACGTCCAAACACTTACGGCTTTTACATCTGTACTGATCTTGGAAATCAGATTTGTCAACGTTTTTCCAGGACCGATTTCGATAAAAAGATTGATTCCATCTGCAATCATTTGCCGAATCGTCTTTTCCCACTGTACAGGGTGCGAAATCTGTTCAGAGAGCAGCTGCACCACATTCCCGGTATACGGTTTTGCCGTCATACCAGAATACAGTTCCAGACATTTCGGCTTTTGCTCTGCGCGTTCTAATTCCGTTGCAAAAGCAGCAGCGGCGGCGTTCATAAAAGGAGAATGAAATGCACCATTTACCTTTAAAGGAATCACTCTGCCTCCCTGAGCTCGTACATCGGCTAAAAATTGCGGCAATTCCGAAGCCAAACCGGATACGGTAATCTGTCCCGGACAATTAAAGTTGACCGGATAACAGGCTTTCCTTTTCCCGCATAATTCCTCAACCTGCTCTGGTTTCAGCTTCAAAACTGCTGCCATAAACGTATCAAATTGTTCTGCTTCCTGCTGCATCAACTCTCCGCGTTTGCAAACGAGACGAAATCCAGTTTCCAGATCAAAGAGACCGCTGATCACTGCCGCTGCCACTTCTCCCATGGAAAATCCAACTGCGGCATCGGGAGAAACGCCCATTTCCAATAAGACATTTGCTGCTGCAAGCTCTGTTGCAAACAGACAGGGCTGCGTATTTTTCGTTTCTTTTAATTCTTCCTCCGTCCCTTCCCAACATTGCTGTAAGGTTCCTGGCCGGATTCCATCACAGAAATCATATACACGCCGTGCAATCGGATTCGTTTCATACAGTTTTTTTCCCATTCCAGGATATTGATCCCCTTGCCCGGAAAAAACAAATGCTATTTTATCCATTGCGATGCTCCCCGAAGGATTTTTTCTGTTTCCTCCATTATTTCTTCTACTATTTCTGCCGCAGGCTGCTCCCTTGTTACCATTGCAGCGATCTGACCGGCTAAAAAGCAGCCGGTTTCCAGATTCCCCTCCTGAACCGCTCGCCGCAAAGCACCGGTTGCACGTGCTTCCAGTTCCTCGTCCGACACTCCACCATATTCTGCTTTGCTATATGCTCGCGCAAAAGGTGTACGAAGACTGCGAACAGGATGTCCCAAACGCTTTCCCGTTACCATGGTACAAAGATCTGTTGCGTTTAAAATTTTTTCTTTATAAATTGGATGTATCGTGCACTCTTTTGCACTCAGGAAACGAGTTCCCATTTGAATCCCACATGCACCCAGCATAAAAGCGGCTGCTGCCCCTCTGCCATCTGCAATTCCTCCTGCGGCAATCACCGGCAGATCAACTGCATCACAAATCTGAGGAACCAATGCCATCGTGGTAAGTTCTCCAACATGCCCTCCGCTTTCACCACCTTCTGCGATCAAAGCGACTGCACCCAAACGAGCCATCCGTTTTGCCATCGCCGTAGAGGCTACAACCGGAATCACCTGAATTCCTGCTTGAATCCAATCTTTGATATAGGGAGAAGGATCTCCCGCACCAGTCGTTACGACTTCTACTGCTTCTTCCATCACTACCTTTGCTGCCTCTCCAACAAACGGACTCCGCAGCATCACATTCACACCAATCGGCTTTTTCGTAAGATTTCTCGCAATCCGAATCTGTTTCCGGATTTCCTCACCTGAAGCATTTCCTGCACCAATAATCCCCAAACCGCCGCCATTTGAAACAGCCGCCGCAAGTTTCCCATCTGCAATCCAT
>CAZTHP010000126.1:0-1308 GCA_964613155.1 uncultured Lachnospiraceae bacterium
CTGGGAGTCACCTCCACCGGACGTTATCCGGCATCCTGCCCTGCGAAGCCCGGACTTTCCTCAGGATTTCTCCCGCGACCATTTATCCTGCTCAACGTGAGCCATTATAACACGAAAAAGCCGGCTTTTCAACTTCAAATTTCAAGGCAGCTGTGGATTCCATCTTTTCTATTTTTTAAGCAACTGCTTTATTTTTTCCAGTTTATTTTTTTCAGATCAGTTCATTAATTTTACGGCTATCCTCCGACCATTCGATTAAAAAGGTAGAATACTGCGGTATGATCCGCTGTCTCCAGATTTCACGGGCACATTGCAGGCGATATTCTTCACTGACATCCTTTGCGGCCTTTAAGATCAACACCAGCGGCTCCTGATCCAATACCGGCTGAAGCCCTTTTAGCTGCGCTTCCAGTCCACCTTCCATCTCCTGGTAAGAATAATAGTAGGAATACAGCATTTTCCGTTGTTTCAGTTTCTTTGCAATCTCCACGTTCGGTGTATGGTCGCTCTTTACAGCTGGAAATAAATACACACAATTTTTATGCTTACGCAGCATCTGAAGCTGTGCATCACTTAATGAAGTTTCTTTGAAAAACCAGAAAAATGCACAGTCTGGAAATTGGCGCAGTAAAAAAATCAGCTCTGGACATTCCATAAAGGTCTGCTCCGGGTACAATAAATACGTAAACACACCTTGCTGACGCATTTTCTTGATCTTTTCGGATAACTTTCTCAAGCTTTTGGAAGGATCCTCCTTCTCACCGCGATACGGCAGCTCACAAAACCAGGAAATTTTCTCTTTTCCATCTTTTATCGACTGGCGGATTTTTGATGCACCAAACGTCCAGCTGCAATACCCCAGATTGATTCCAAAAGTTTTCAACGCATCTTCCTCAATCCGCTCCAAAGTGTCTTCCAGCATCTGATAATAGCGGCTGTCTTCTCGCTTTAAAGCCTCGTGAATCTGAACCACTACATTCTGAGGAAACCATTTGCTTGCAAAATGCTCATCTAAATTCAACAAACGCCAAAGCCCTTTTTTTGGATCACGCCGAATTTCACGAATCCGCTGTGAAACCGCAATTTCAATGAATCCCCTGTTTAATTTTCGCATTTCCATCAAACTGCCCCCTAACTTTCTTAAGCTTTGCGCATATTTTGAACACTATCATATTCCATTTCTGCCGAAAGGTCAAGCTGCTCCTGTTGCAAGTCGCACGCTCCTGTTACAAGTCAACTGCTCCCGCTACAAGTCAGCACGCTCCTGTTACAAGTCAACTGCTCCCGCTACAAGTCAGCACACTCCTG
>CAZTHP010000126.1:1408-2830 GCA_964613155.1 uncultured Lachnospiraceae bacterium
GTCAGCACGCTCCTGTTACAAATCAACGCATTGCACAAAAAACCCCTGACCTCACGATCAGGGGCTCATCATTGACCTTCCATTTCTGTTCCTCACCAACAGCATATCTTTAACTCCTTCTTAACGCATTTCTAACGTATCTGAATTTTTATTGAAAATTTTTTAAGATGTCTTTTAGCAGCAACATTCTTTTAAGATATTTTCCAGAGCAGCGCCGCTGCTGGTATGGCTTCTAACGATCTGTGCGCTGGTATTTTTCGCCTGATCCAATGCACATTTCACCATTTTATGTGATACCGTGCTGGTAAATAAAATAAACATATCCGGCGAACCAATCTGCTTGTCCATATCCGCTGTCATTTTGGTAAATACCTTTGCCTTACACTTATAATTTTTACAGATTTTCTTATACTGACAAACCATACGGTCATGCCCACCAACGATTACAATACTCATATTAAATCTCCTTTCGCTTCTTCTCACTGCTATTCGTTTTTCAGCAATCTTACTTCTTCCTACTGCCACTGCGTTTTAAGCGGCTGCTCCTTCCAGTCTTCTGGGGATTTCCCACAGTTCAACATGGGCCCGTACCAGTTCCATTGCAAATTGCTTTGCCAAACGATACAGGAAAAAGGTTTGTTTCGCTTCCTGTTCATTTTTATAAACCTTCCAGTAGCCAGAGCAAAGATAGCATTTTCCTTCGTTTTCAATAAATCCCTTCACATCTTCCAATGGATAGCCCAAAAGCAATCCCAGTTCGTGTGGATACTCAGTACGTCCCTTTTTATGAAAAGCAAACCGCTTTCCAACACGGTCAATTACCTGTTCCACTGAAATTTTCTGAATATCCCGGTATTTCTTGGATTCAAAAAAAGCTGCAATTTCTGGATTTTGAAGAAGCGTCCGCATCCGATCCTTGCGGCATACAAACCAGATTGTCTTCGCCTTTGTCTGATAAAATAACTGGCAATGCAAATCCATCTTCTTCATCATAATCTGAAGCTGTTTTTCATCCACAGATTCTAAAATCAATAAGTTAGACGGTTTGACATCAAAAATAACCGGTGCACACTGGGCTGCAACTTTTTCCCGTAATACCTGTAATTCATTTTCCTGCTCCTGATTTTCTTTTTTCACAACCGTCTGAACCATTTCCATGTTTGAATCTCCTCTCAAAATCGCAAGTTAGTTTTAACTAATTAGCTTACACTAACTTTACACCATTTTTGAAAAAAAAGCAATAGGAAATCTGCATTTTTTTAATTTTCCACGAAAAAACGATCGGTTCACTTCATTAAAGAAAATGAGGCTGCATGTAATCCGCGTCGGTATTTTTACCGAACCGCTGCGTCTTACATGACAGCCTCATTTGGGTGATAGGTTTTTAAATTGAGAGAGAGTTTTCTATATTAGATAATAGCT
>CAZTHP010000126.1:2930-4957 GCA_964613155.1 uncultured Lachnospiraceae bacterium
AGCTTTTTATATTAGATAATAGCTTTTTACATTAAATGCCAGGTTTCTATACGTGAACTACTATGAGTTATAGAAGTCAGAGTTTCTTGTTTAAACGGTCCAAAAGGAAACGTCGGACTCTTTTTGCTGTGGTTGATGCTGATCTGATTCCTGATTTTCTTTGATATGCTCCATTACATACTGAATAAAATCCTGTATCTCCGGCAGAATCGATTCTTCTTTTCGCAGGACATATCCAAACGTTACATCTGAGCCTTTTCCACTGCCATGAATCGGAATCGAATGAATCTTTTGATTGACACACACATCAGACGGAAGATTGTAACTGATGTTGCACAAATCCGTTTCCAGCAGCATGTGGATCAACAAATGCTCGCTGTTTGTCGTGATAATCTGCTGATTTTTATAAAAAGGAGATTCTGCCTGCATATATCCTGGATTCATATTAATCGCATAATCATCTTCCGGTGATTGAATAAATCGATAACTGCGCAATTCCTGATCTGACACACTTTCGCGATGGTAGAGCGGATTTTTCGGTCCTACAAATAAAAGCGGTTCCATTCGCATAAGCGGATAAAAACTCAGCTTTTTCTGGGTCAGCATATGCGCAGTAAATGCATTTTGCCGATCTGAAATAAATAAAAAGCCAACATCCGTTTCACGACTGCTGACCGATTCTATGATCTGCTCCATACTTCCTTTCACATAATTTGCGCGTAAACCTTCCGATTTCTTTTCCATATAATAATGTGAAAACAACGCAACCATGCGATCTCCGGAATTTGCCGCTACTTTTAAGGTTCGCTGCGATAATTCTTCCGGAAGATTGATAATACGATTGGAATCGATCAAAACCTGCCGTGCATAATCATAAATATGCTTCCCTGTCTCTGTCGCTTGAACACCTCTAGTTCTGCGCTCCAATAAGGCACATCCTAATTCATCTTCTAACGATTTTACGGTCTTACTGACATGAGGCTGGGTTGTATACAATAATTCTGCTGCATTTTTAAAACTTCCACAATCTACACTCACCACAAAATACTGCAATTGCTTTAAATCCATAATCGCCTATGTCTCCCTATTTGATCTTTTTTGCCATTGGCTTGTGATTCCGGCTTTTTAACATCGCTCGGACTTGCCTGCATTTTTTGCCATCGATTTGTAATTCCGACTTTCTTAACATCGCTCGGACTCGTCTGCATTCTTTGCCATCAACTCGCAACACTCAGCTCATTATAACATTTTTTTTCGATCAAACCCACCTTTTCTTAAAGATTCCTTTTAAGATTCCTCTGGTGATTTCAGGAGAACACAGGAAATTTCATCCGAATATCCCTTTTCTTCTACTGCTTTTTTTAAAACCTGCTTCCACTCCGCATCTGTAAATTCTACTACTTTTTCATTTTCTAAAATAATTTTGCAGCCTTCACAGGAAGTATAGGAATGTTCCGCTGCATTCTGTGCGGAAGTCTGATACATCTGCTTGTAAGATACTGCTGGCTGAAATACACCAAGGTCCGTCAACGTATTAATCATCCGATAAACGGTCGCAATCCCGATTGAAGAATCTTTCGCCAAAGCTTCATAATAAATTTCTTTACAACATGTACATTCATGCGTAAATACAATATCTAATATGAGTTGTCTTTGTTTTGTAATACGAAAACCATTTTTACGAAGCAGGTTGATAATATCTTCTTTTTCCCGACTTACACGAGTTAACGTCTGTTCTTCCTTATTTTTAGACAGATCCCTCATGTGATTACTTCCTTTCTTCCTTGCCACACAATTGAATTGCTTGCATTAATCGCTCTGGTTAGTTCATATAAACTAACCAGAAATGATTATACACATATTTTTAGTTAAAGTCAACTAACTTTTCTTCCTTTTTCTTTACTTACCACTGGTTCTTTTCACAGATTCTTCAATAAATATATTGATACTTTGATTAATGAAGGAGGATTTGATCGGATTTATGATTTTAATTAGAAAGAAGACTCACCCAGATTTATGATTTGACT
>CAZTHP010000127.1:0-4861 GCA_964613155.1 uncultured Lachnospiraceae bacterium
ATATCATTAAGAAAACACAAAGGAAAAGTTGCCAATGATTACTTGACACAAACAAAATCGGACAGATGTTTGCATCTGTCGGAAAAATTTGCTATAATTTTAAGGTGTGTTTTTAAGAATCCGGTGTGGAAATCCCACTCTTTTTAAACGAGAAGGAAAGAAACAGGAAGAAAAAAGAGATAGGAAAGGAGACACGTCCGTGAAAGGAAAAACCAAATCGTTGTCGCGGCAGTTAACAGGATTTGTTTTGATTGATCTGATGATGTGTTTTTTTGGAGGTACGATACTTTATTTGATAGGAACGGAGCTTTTGAAGCAATATAGTTTGTCGAAAGCTTATGAACTGGAAATTCCCAAATTGGAACGTTATCTATTGGGATTTACGATCGTGATGAGTATTGTTATTTTTGGGGTTACGCTTTATCTATACATATGGTCGAAAATGCGCTATGTTCGTTTGCTGAGTGAGGAAATTCAAGCAATGGAGCAGGGAAATCTGGAACAGGAGCTGACGATCAAAGGACAGGATGAAATTGCAGTGTTGGCTGAAAATTTGGAACAGATGCGCCATTCTTTTTCAACGAAGATAGCGCAGATGGAACAGATTCAAAAGGAACAGGAGCATTTAGCAGCAGAATTATCGCATGATATGCGAACACCCTTAACGGCTTTGATGATGTATTTGGAATTTTTAAACGAAAAGCAGGAGCTTGATGAGGAAACTTTGCATAATTACGTTGCAAAAGTGCATGAAAAAGCAGAATGCATCAAGATGATGATGGATGATCTGTTTTTTTATTATAAGATGGATCAAAAGAAAAACAGTAGTTTGGAGCAGGTACCGGCAAATGCTTTATTGTATGAATTTGTTTCGGAGATTGCGATGATGCTGGAGCAGGGGGGATTTGTTGTAGAAGAAAATCTGGAAGTCCCTTCGTGCAGTATTTTGTTTGATGGAACCTATATGGGACGGATTGCAGGGAATGTTGTGTCGAATATTCGAAAATATGCCGATCCAGCCGAACCGGTACGAATTTACCTTCGCCAGGAATATGCACTGGTTCATACTGCCGGTTCGAAGGTGCAGGTTCTTACACTGACGATACGGAATCGCAAGCGGCAGATTCAAAATTTGCAGGAGAAAGAAGAAACCGATGCCGAAAGTATGGGACTGGGGCTTCGCAGCATTCGGAAGATGATGGAGCAGATGGCAGGTGATATGTTTTGCATAGAAGATCAGGGAGAGCCAGGCAATCCAGCGCATTGGGCAATCGATGCTGCTTGTTATTATGAATTGTGTCTGCTGTTTCGTGTCACGGATGCGCGGAAAACTGGAACTCTGTAGATTCGTGGAGAATACGTAAAAACTCTAAAAATGCAAAATATAGAGAAGTATGCAGCGGATTTGGAATGGTGTAAATCACTGGAGAATCGGCAGAGAATCTAGAAGCATATAGATTATCGGGAAATCGGCAGAGAATCTGGAATACTGAAAAATGTGTAAATTATTAGGGTTAAGTGGATGATTTGAGAATGACAGAAATCGTGTTTCAATGAGGAGGTTTTAAGCAATGAAGATAGACGAACGTTTGGAGAAACAATTAGCATTTGCTTTAGAAATCGATCAAGTAAAAAATGTATTCCGGCAAACGCATTTGTCAAAAAATGGAAGAAATGAAAATGATGCGGAACATTCGTGGCATATGGCAGTTATGGCGTATTTGTTACGAGAATATGCCAATGAAGAAGTGGATATTGCAAAAGTAATGTTGATGTGCTTGATTCATGATATTGTGGAAATTGATGCGGGGGATACGTATGCTTATGATACGGTTGGTCTGCAGACTCAGAAAGCACGCGAGGATGTTGCAAAAGAACGGATTTTTTCGATTTTGCCGCAGGAGCAGAAGGAAGAATTAACAGCGCTTTTTGATGAATTTGAAGCATATGAAACGGCAGAATCGAAATTTGCACATGCTATGGACAATCTCCAGCCGTTGCTGTTAAATCACAGCAACGATGGAGGAGACTGGCGTGCTCATCAGGTTACAGCAGAGCAGGTGTATAAACGTCAGGGAAAGACTAAATTGGGGTCACAAGCCTTGTTTGAAGTAACAGATCAGATTTTACAGGAGCATATTCAAAAAGGAAATCTGTGAACCTTCTTTTTGTCCGCTGCATACATTGTTAGAAACGGCTGTAAAGGTGGCGTTCTTTTGATTGCCTTTAAAAAACCGCTTTCTGCCGGAGAAGAAAGAGTCTGTATCTGCCAGGTGGCTGCTGGGGACAGACAGGCACGAAGCCGGCTGATCGAGCACAATATGCGTCTGGTGGCACATATTGCCCGTAAATACACCCAAACAGCCAGGGAACCAGAGGATCTGATTTCAATCGGAACGGTGGGATTGATCAAAGCGATTGATACGTATAATGATAAAAAAGGAAATCGACTGGCAACGTATGCAGCACGGTGCATAGAAAATGCTATCCTCTCGCAGATGCGTTTATGGTTCCTAATAAACACTATTTAAATGTTGGGTAAAACAGTATTCTGGTTTGAATCAATTAAATGATCCTGGATAATGAAAACAGTGAATAGAGGGGATTCTCTTGAATCCGCTAACCTAATTTAGCAGTCATGCACTTTTGTGTGTGGCTGCTTTTTGGTAAGAACACGATTCGAATATGGAATACGGATTGCTGATGAGCTGTTTAGTTTGTTGCAATGCGATGTCATAATACGATAAGCTGCATCACATATTAGGATAGGGGGGATGAACATGCGAAAAAATGAAGATAATATCGCTATCTATTCCCGGAAATCCAAGTTTACTGGAAAAGGGGAAAGTATTGGCAATCAGGTAGAATTATGCAAAGAATATATTCGTTTCCACTATGGTGATGCTGCCGCAGGGAAGGTGATTGTTTATGAAGATGAAGGCTTTTCTGGCGGAACTTTGAATCGTCCAGATTTCAAGAGGATGATGAATGCTGCCAGAAAACGAACATTTAAAGTAATTATAGTGTATCGTCTTGATCGGATCAGTCGTAATATCAGTGATTTTGCCAACTTGATCGAAGAATTGGCTCGTTTAGATATTGCGTTTGTTTCAATGAAAGAGAAGTTCGATACAAGCACTCCAATGGGACGCGCTATGATGTATATTGCATCGGTTTTTTCTCAGTTGGAACGTGAAACGATTGCAGAACGAATCCGTGACAATATGCATGAGCTGGCAAAGACAGGACGATGGCTTGGCGGTACAACACCTACTGGCTATGCTTCTGAAGCAGTAAAGAGTGTTACGATTGAAGGAAAAACAAAGAAAGCCTGCAAGCTGAAATTGATTCCAGAAGAAGCGGAGATTGTTCATCTGATTTATAATCTGTACCGAGAAACCAATTCTCTGACATTAACTGAGGCCGCTTTGCTGGAACAGGGGATAAAAACGAAGAACCAGCATTATTTTACCCGTTTTTCCATCAAATCCATTTTGCAAAATCCAGTTTATATGATTGCAGATGAAGATGCCTATCATTTCTTCACGCAACATGAGACTGCTTTGTTCTCGGAAAAAGATGCTTTTGACAACAAGCATGGGATGATGGTCTACAATCGCACTGATCAGGAAAAAGGAAGGGCGACAAAGTATCTGCCTGCAAGGGAATGGATTGTCTCAGTTGGCAAACATCCAGGTCTGATTCCGGGGAAAGTGTGGGTGCAGATTCAAGAATCTTTGGAACGCAATAAGTCCAAAACCTTCCGAAAACCACGCAGTAATGAAGCACTTCTGACTGGACTGCTGTTTTGCAGCTGCGGTGCGCGGATGTATCCGAAAATGAGCAAACGAAAAACGAAACAGAAAACAGCAGATGAAAAAGTTACGTATACCTATGTTTGCAAAATGAAAGAACGCAGTCGGCGTTCTGTGTGCAGCAGCAAAAATGTCAAGGGCAATTCATTGGATATGGCGGTAGTCGAACAGGTGAAAATACTTGCGGAGGACAAAGATACTTTCATTGCACAACTGGAACAGAGCCGCAAGTTCTATACTGGAAATCGCATGGACTATGAACAACAATTGGATGTTGTGCGAAAGGAAAAGACAGAAAACGAGAAGAAGATCAATGCATTGGTAGATTCTCTTATCGATATAGGGAACAGTCCTGCCAAAGTTTGTGTAATGAAGCGAATGGAGCAATTAGACCAGAAAAATCAATCCTTGGAACAGCAGATTCAGGAATTGGAGGTTCGAATTTCACAGCAGACTCTTAGCAGTCAGGAAATGGATTTGCTGTGTCAGTTTTTAAGCGTATTTCCGGATGAGATGGATAAAATGACCGTGGAGCAGAAACGAACTGCGATTCGCGGGATTGTGCGTAAAGTTGTATGGGATGGAATTCATGCTCATGTGCTTCTGTTTGGCGGCGAAGATGACAAAAATGCTGAAAATTTGTTTTGTGTTAACGATGACAAAAGCTCATTTGGAGTCGAAGATGCTAAAAGCTCATTTGACGTTGAAGATGGTGAAAGCTCGTTTTTGCTTGAAGATGACAAAAGCGCGGAATGGATAAGCTGATTCAGTAATTCTCGCTTCTGATTGGAAGGACAATTTAATTTTTGAATCTGCTGATTTACCAGTTCTGCATGAACACTGGCAACTCGTTTGGCTAATTCACGCTTATTTTCTTCTGTTTTTGGATGATAGACGATCACATGGATTGGAACACACTTGTTTGCGATATTACGCACCTCCCTCGGTAAATCAGTGTATGAGAGAGGCGTTGTCCACTATTCTCAACTTCTTTTGAAAAGGTGGCTACCGCAATCCCACTGGCTTTAGACGGTGGGTTAAGGTAG
>CAZTHP010000128.1:0-4738 GCA_964613155.1 uncultured Lachnospiraceae bacterium
TACACAGACATATTGACTTTAATCAATAAAGTTTATGTGCATATATGTATTTGATTATAAACTCATTTCACGTTATAATAAATTCATCATCAGAAATATCGTGAATATTTTCTGATAAAGCCTTCATATTATTTCCTTAATAAAAAACTCTGTCGATTGGTTGGTGACAGAGTTTTTTATTTTCCTATATTTTTTTAATAACTACGATTTCTCATGTTCAAATTTTCATGTCCAAATAATATCTGTGTACATTATCCGCTCAAAATGTTTGGATAATAAATTCAAGCAAAACTTTTTAGCAATTGTTTTGAATTATTTCAGATTTTTGTTTTAAATCATACCAAATTTTTGAATCGCTTATTATTTTCCAGACATCATTAATTCAAATCCATATTCTACAGCTGTTTGAATCATCGGTCCCATTAATGCAGCTGTCACATTTGGATCTAAAGAATCAATCATGCGGAAACCAAAGAAACAATATCCTCTATGATACTTGCCATAAGTGTCAAAACAACGTTTCACCTCAGCAACAACCATTTCTGTAGAGGCATCTTTTCTAGCCGGCGCACCATTACTATCAAAACCACCGCAGAATCCAATTCGATCACCGTAAGTTTCAATCAAATGACTAACATCATTACTAATTTGCACAGATGTCCAAGCTGCCCATCCACAATCAATCATATCTTCAACCAAATCTTCTGCATGTCCACAGCAATGATAAATCGGAATGATACCACGTTTTAAACATTCCTGCGCAAAACGCTTATGATGAGGTTTTACTAATTCGCGATATGTATCGGGAGACATAAACAGATTTCTCTCTGTCGCAATATCATCATAATATGTAATGGTATCCGGGTGATATGCATCTATAATATAATCTAAAGCTGCAACTTTATAATCGGTAATTGCTTCAAATAAAGCATAAGTTTCTTCCGGTTCCATTGCCATAGCAATCAGTGCATCCTCAAATCCCATTAATGCCGCAAGACGTTCAAAAACTCCATTTCCGAATCCGAAATCAACTGTTTCTTTCTCACGATCAGGAGCCCCCACCATTTTACATTCTAATTCATAAGCTGCCTTCCAATCAAATTTAGAGGGATCCGGAATATGAATCTTATCACGCCATTCCGTTACATCATCCATCAATGTATAATTACAATCCGGAACTGCTGCGCCACCGCCTGTAACAGGATATTCCCACTTGTTACCGAATCCATCCATACAATCTCCAAACTGATCCCCTTTTTCAATAGACGGACCATTAATTGCTCCAAATCCCAAGATTTTGTTTCCAACAAACGAATTCGGAATAAACGGTGTTTCTTTGTGGTTTAAGAAATTAAGGTAATTTGTTTTAAAATCAAATGCAGGTGCTGTTTGTTCACTCATGAGTAAAATCTCCTTTCTTTACTGTTATCTTGCATGAGTATTTCTTAAATCAAGACTCACTTTCAAGTCTTTGTATGGGATTTAGTTAGCTTTGGCTGATATAGAATTCCTAACCAAATCCTTTTATATCTGATATCATTACTTGACTATTTTTTAATACTTTGAAGCGCTTAAAAGTATTTTCAGCATTGCTGATAGTTGTAAATAGCTTTGGAAGAAATGGACAAATCCATAAAAACTGATTGCATTTCTACTTTTCTTAGTTTATGCTAGATTATGTTAAAAAATAAAACTCGTAATCCTTAATTATCATGCTTTTCTCACAAAATCGAGCATGAATGGAAAATTCTCCATTTCAATACCTTCTATTTAAGAAGCTTCTTAACTAAGTTTTAAATCAAGTTTTAAGTAGTTTCTTAAACTAATATAACTATATCGTATAATTTGAAATTCGAAAATGTCTTTGCGAAACAGAAAAAGTATCGTTAAAAAAATAGCATTTGTCTGAATAAGACAAACCAACAGAGGATCTAATGATGAAATTAAGTATGTCTTTAATTGGAAAATATTTAGAAAAATTTCACCCCGAATATCATATTGTAAATGATACTTTATCCATTAGTGGAGTCCGTTTTCTTTCAACATCACTGGAAACATTTTCAAAAGATTATGTTTATATTGGAGATGCCAAGGAATACTATCAGGACAGTCGCTATCAAAATGCCTTATTATTAACCAATGGAAAAAATCAACTAATTTGTCATAATGCAGATTATGAAGATTTATTTAACGAAGTGCTTTCCGCATTTGAATTTTATAATCGCATTGAACAGAAACTCATTATGGAGTCTGCAAGAGGAACGAAATTGTCAAAATTAGTTTCTATTATGGGAACAATTTACGAAGATGCCATTTTAATCTTTGATATGGAAGGAAAACTTATTGCATCCGAACATGATACCTTTTTACAAGAAGATATGATTTATCAGGAATTAAAGCAACACAAGCGGATGGAACTGAATTCTATCGGAAGAACTTTCTTTCAAAAAGATGGAACAATCAGTCACGATCTTACTGATTATCCGCAACAATTATTTCAGAAAAATGAAACACGTGGAACTGTTGCTATGTATCTAACTTCAAATCAAGAACGAATTGGATTTTTGATGCTATTTCCACGCACAGAATTAAGCGCTGCAATTGCCCTTCATTTAGCTAATTTATTTAGCGAATGCTGTATAATGGCAAATGAATTCACAGACACTGCATCTATCTTGACTCCTAAGCGTACAATCTTGGAATCTTTACTTCGCGGAGAAAAAATCCCCACACCAGATGTTTTACAGCAACTGGAGCAGGCAGTAAATATGAAAAAAAATGGCTGTATTATTCTATTCCAAAATCAAAACATTCAAAATTATACAATTTATAGAATGACAGAACGAACATTGGATCAACTGCAAAATAATATTTCCTGTGAATATCAAAACAGTATCGTTATTTTAACTGCTGTTTCTAATGCAAAAGCAATTTTAGAATGTTTAAAAGAAAAATTGATTTATGGCAAATATACAATCGGAATTTCTATGACAATTCAAACAGCCACGCAAATTCCCATGGCCTATCGTCAAGCACAATTTGCTTTAAAAAACGGAAATAACCCTGGAATTTACCATTGCAAAGATTTTGCATTAGAATATTTAATCCAGAATTTAAAAAATCAAGAAATGGCAATGGAATTATTACATCCTCTCATCGGAATTTTAAAGCAATACGATCAGGATAATCATACTGAACTCTATCATACGCTTCGAACTTATCTGCTAAACAACAGCAGCCAAATCAAAACTGCAGAAGCACTCAATGTCCATCTGAATACATTAAAGTATCGATTAAAACGGATTGAAGAAATTGGTCATATAAATTATTCCAAAGAGAAGGAACTCTTTTATCTGAGACTTTCTATTGAAATGCTGGATTTTAGTTAAAATATCGACTCTATTTAATATGCAAGTAGTATTTGAAATGCCAATTTTTATTCGAAACAGCTACTTCATTTATATTGTAGTTTTTTTGAAACACCAGATTATATTTTCACAATAATTCCCATTTAAAAATATGATTTTCAATTAAAATTCAAAAGGGAAAATGTTTCACGTGAAACATTTTCCCCATTTTACACTACGTACTTCCTATTAATTTTCAGTTATTAATTTTCACTGTATTTTTTCAAGATTAATATTCTTCACAGGAAAATTTTTCTTTACAACCTTCCGAATAGCTTATATTGCCTTCCTGATCTATAAAAATAGCCCAAACCTGATCCATACTATCAATTAAATCGATTCCCTTTTCCAAGCCAAGGGCAAAACAAGTAGTCGAAAGACCATCTCCATCTACAGATTTTTCAGAAATAATTGTTACACTTGCTAAATTATTATCGTATGAATAACCAGTTTTTGGATTTAAAATATGGTGGTATTTTTTACCATCAACAACCATATAACGTTCATAATCCCCTGATGTAACTAAAGATTGATTGGAAAGCCAAATTCCTATTTTAGGTTCCCTTTGCGGTGCAGTTTTGGGATTTTGTATTCCTAAATGAAATTTTTCTCCTGAAGGTTTCTCTCCAATACAAACAATATTTCCTCCTAAACTAATCGTAGCACTTTCCACACCCTGCTCTACTAGGTACTCTTTCACTTTATCTGCTATATATCCCTTTGCGATTGCCCCTAAATCAATTCCCATTCCATCTTCTTTCAATGAAACAGTATTTCCATCTAATTTAACGTTATTATAATTAACATATTTTAAATTTTTCTGAATTGATTGCGCATCCGGAAGGATATTCTCACCCGATGTAAAATCCCATAGAGATGATATTGGTTCAATCGTAATATCAAAAGCGCCTTCTGATAATTTACTATAATACAAGCCTTTCTCCAATAGCTCTTTTGTTTCATCTGAAACAACTGCAGTTCCTTCCTGATTCAATATTGATATTTCACTCGTTTCTATTGTCCTGGAAAGCTTTTTCTCATAATCGGAACAAATTTGAAAACAATCCGTTATTAATTGTTCATCTTCTGTTCCATATAACGTAATTTCAATCTGCGTATTGAGCGCATAGCCCAAACGACTAATCGACTGTTCTGTTTCTTTTTTTTCGCAGCCACTTAAAGATACTGTACTTCCGATCAGCAAACAAATTCCGGTTAATAAACCCAAGAATTGTTGTCTTTTTTTCCCCATATTACATTTTCTCCTTATTGGTAAAATAGACTCTCGGAATCTACAAGCCCCTATTTATGCGGTCTCTGCGATTCCATTT
>CAZTHP010000129.1:0-4660 GCA_964613155.1 uncultured Lachnospiraceae bacterium
AATGCTTGTTTTAGACTTGCAAGAAAGCGGCGAAATATATATAATGATGCTGGTGACGAAAATCGCAGTGGATTCAATTGATTTTAATCAATGGATTTTGACATTGTGTACAGAATATTGAAACTGTGTGTGTAGAATATTGGAATTGTATGTACAGAATATTGGAACTGTGCAGAGAATATTAGAACTGTATGTATAAGATATTGGAACCATGTGCGCAGGATATTCGAACCATTTTGAAAAAAGGGGAAGGGACGAACGATGAAAAAAGGAAATTGGAAAGCATTGCTGCCGATTGCGGTATTTTTAGTAATGTATTTGGGACTGGGAATTTTATTTGAATATGTCATGAAAATTCCAATGGGATTTTATAATATCCCGATCGTGGTGGCATTTTTGGCAGCACTTTTAGTAGCTTGTCTGCAAAATCCATCGGTTACATTTGATGAAAAGCTGGAATTGATGGCCAAAGGTGTTGGTGATAAGAACATTATGACCATGATCTTAATCTTTATGACAGCTGGAATTTTTGTTGGGGTTGTGGGCAGAAGCAGTGCAGAAAGTGTTGCATATTTCCTGCTTTCTATGATACCGGTTCAATATGCAGTCGCAGTGATTTTTGTGGTCAGCAGTTTTGTTTCGTTAGCGATGGGAACTTCGGTAGGTACGATTACATTGATCACGCCAATTGCGCTGGCAGTTTCTTCCAGTGCTGGATTTTCCGCTTCTTTATGTATCGGTGCTGTTATTGGCGGTGCGATGTTTGGCGATAATCTTTCCTTTATATCGGATACGACGATCGCGGCATGTAACGGACAGGGCTGTCAGATGAAGGATAAATTCCGGGAAAATTTTGGAATTGCCCTCCCGGCAGCAATCGTAGCAGTGATTTTGTTTCTATTAAAATCTATGGGAACGAATGCAGAGGGAACGATTGTAAAGGATTATAATCTGATTCAGATCATTCCGTATGTCTTGGTATTAGCAGGCGGTATTATTGGAATTAACGTATTTGTCGTATTATTGATGGGGATTTTATCCGGCTCGATCATTATGTTGGCAACCGGAGCGACGCAAGCAACGGATTTGTTGGCGAATATGGGCTCTGGCGCAGCGGGAATGTTTGAAACGACAATGGTTGCAATTCTGGTTTCTGCTATTTGCGCCTTGATCGACGAGTACGGCGGTTTTATTGCACTGCTAAATGGAATCAAAAAAGTGTTCCGGGGACAGCGGGGCGGCAAATTGGGAATGGGTCTGTTAGTAGGAGCGATGGATATTGCGACAGCCAATAATACCGTTGCAATTGTAATGGCAAATCCGATCGCAAAGGAAATGGCAGAAGAATACCAGATCTCACCGAAAAAAGCAGCCTCTATTTTAGATACGTTTTCCTGTATTTTCCAGGGAATGATTCCTTACGGTGCGCAGATGCTGGTTGCTGTTTCAGCAGCAGTAGAACTGGGATATGAAGTCTCTGCATTTGATATTCTTCCCAATTTATTTTATCCTTATCTGCTTTTATTGAGTTCATTGATTTTCATGTTTGTCGTAAAAGAGAAAGCAGAGTAGCTTGGAGAAAAGAAGAAAGCAATTGAAAAATGAAGTAATCGAAAAAGTAAAGTGATCGAAGAAGTAAAGTGATTGAAGAAGCAAAGCAATAGAAGAAGCAAAGCAGCTTGGCAAGAAGAATTACGTAATCGAAAAAGCTCATGGTCTTTTGAAATTCGTTCAAAAGAATACCATGAGCTTTTTGTTGAGTGATGGAATCTGGAAAGCAAAAGCCTTCAACTTTTGCGAATCTTTTACAGAAGTTTCGTTCCAGTCAGCATTTCATAACTTTGCAGGTATTTATCAATGGTTTTGTTGACGATTTCTTCGGGAAGTGTCCAGTCGTTGTCTGGATTCGCTTTCAGCCAGTCACGTGCAAACTGTTTGTCAAAGGAGGGCTGGCTGTGACCTGCTTCATATCCATCAGCGGGCCAGAAACGAGAACTGTCGGGTGTCAGCATTTCATCCCCGATCACAAGGTTGCCATCCTCATCTAAACCAAATTCGAATTTCGTATCTGCGATGATAATGCCGCGGCTCAGAGCGTAATCGGCACATTTTTTGTAAAGAGCGATTGTGCAGTCACGAAGCTTGGCAGCATATTCTTCTCCTTTACCAGGGAAATATTTTTCCAGATGCGCGATACTTTGTTCGTAGGAAATATTTTCATCATGATCACCGATTTCTGCTTTCGTAGAAGGGGTATAGATGGGTTCGGGCAGTTTATCAGACTCTTTCAGTCCTTCCGGCAGTTTGATACCGCAAACAGTGCCGTCTTTTTGATAGCTTGCCCAGCCGCTTCCGGTAATATAACCGCGCACGATGCATTCGATCGGAAGCATGTTCAGCTTTTTGCACATCATACTGTTGCCGTCAAACTGAGGCTGCTGGAAGAACTCCGGCATGTCTTTCACATCTGCGGAAATCATATGATTGGGAAGGATATCCTTTGTCAGATCAAACCAAAATTTGGACATCTGAGTCAGAACAGTACCTTTTTTTGTCACAACGTTATTTAAAATAACATCAAAGCAGCTGATACGATCAGTTGCAACCATGATCAGGCTATCGCCATTGTCATAAATCTCACGGACTTTTCCTTCTTTAATCGGTTTCATTTTCATACCTCGCTAAATTAAGTCATCCTGTGATAAACCTGCATCAAAACAGGGGGATTTTACAGGATGGAATTGATTATGATTTTCTCCCTTTAATAGATAACCAGATTTTTTATCAAAAAGCAAGCATATTTTCGTTTTTTTGTATAATTTTTTCAGATTTCGCGTTTATTAAAAAATAGTATTGAAAAAATGACAATATAACTGTAAAATTAAAAGGGTTCAAAACAAAGAAAGAGAATAGATTAGAGTCTTTTATCTTTTTATAGAAAGAAAGGGGAAAAAACGTGAAACAAGATATGATCGTTATCCTGGATCTGGGAAGCACAGAAAATACAATTCTGGCGCGTCAGATTCGTGAATTAGGTGTTTATAGTGAAATTCATCCGCATGACATTACCGTAGAAGAACTGAAAGCTCTGGATAATGTCAAAGGTATTATTTTAAATGGCGGTGAGAACCGCGTTGTAGATGGTGCCGCAGTAGAAGTTCGTCCAGAGCTGTATACCTGCGGATATCCTGTGATTTCCGTAGATCATCCGACTGCGAAATGTGAAAAACAGTATGCAAAGCTTCCGTCCAATGATGAACTGAAAGCATTTATTTTTGAAGAATGCCATGCAGAAGCAAACTGGAATATGCCAAACTTCATTGCAGATCAGGTGGAATTGATCCGTAAGCAGGTGGGTGACCGCAAAGTGCTGCTTGCACTGTCCGGTGGTGTAGATTCCTCTGTTGTAGCAGCAATGCTGATCAAAGCAATCGGCAAACAGTTAGTTTGTGTACATGTAAATCATGGTCTGATGCGTAAAAATGAATCCGAAAGCGTTGTGGAAGTTTTCCAGAATCAGCTGCATGCGAATTTGATCTACGTAGATGCATCCGAACGTTTTCTGGGTAAATTGGAAAATGTAGCAGATCCGGAAGAAAAACGTAAGATCATCGGCGGTGAATTTATCCGCGTTTTTGAAGAAGAAGCAAGAAAACTGGAAGGAATTGATTTCTTAGGTCAGGGAACGATTTATCCGGATATCATCGAAAGCGGAACAAAGACTGCAAAGATGGTAAAATCTCATCACAATGTAGGTGGTCTGCCGGAAGATCTGCAGTTTGAATTAGTAGAACCTCTGAAGCAGCTGTTTAAAGATGAAGTACGTGCCTGCGGTATTGAATTAGGTTTACCTGCTTCTATGGTTTATCGTCAGCCTTTCCCTGGTCCGGGTCTGGGTGTACGCTGCCTGGGTGCGATCACCAGAGATCGTTTGGAAGCAGTAAGAGAATCCGATGCAATCCTGCGTGAAGAATTTGCAAAAGCAGGATTAGACAAAAAAGTATGGCAGTATTTTACAGTTGTACCGGATTTCAAATCAGTTGGTATGAAAAATCATGAAAGATGTTTTGAATACACGGTTATTATCCGTGCGATCAATACCATTGATGCTATGACAGCTTCTATTGAAAGACTGGATTGGGATATTCTGGAAGTGATCACAAATCGAATTTTGGCAGAAGTGGAAAATGTAAATAGAGTATGCTACGATATGTCACCGAAGCCGCCTGCAACGATTGAATTTGAATAAGGGAATTATCACAGGGCAAACTCGATTATCCAGTTTCAGGGCAAAAGTATCAGCCAGTGAGAAATCTAATTCACGTTTAATTATGTGAAAGTGTCCAAGCATAAGAATAACCTTGGAGAATTGTAGAAATACAGTTCTTCAAGGTTTTTTTGTTTCTATGGCAGCAGTTTTTAAAGATTGGAAAAGTAGAGAAAAGCTTTAGTTTAAGGGCTTTTAGAGGTGCTAAAAGCAACATAAAATCTGCATTTTATGAGGATGATTGAAATCAGAGAAAAACAAAATCTAAAGAAAAGAAAAGTCAAAGGGAATTAGTTTCAGGAAGAAAAGTTTCATGATTTTTGATGAAGATTTGTGTATCAAGAGAATGAAAACTTTGCCCCAAAACAGGATAGAAAGGATTGCCCTTTGACA
>CAZTHP010000130.1:0-4376 GCA_964613155.1 uncultured Lachnospiraceae bacterium
CATCAATTAACACCGATAGAATTCAAAAATTCAAACAATATTTAGATAGTCAGAATTGGGACGTTATGATTGAGGAAAACACAGACCATGAAAGTGATGCCGTCTTTTCTTGTGATTTCAACAGAATCGATAAATTAATTTTCATTGATTACACAGATTATCCAAACATTGAGAAACCAATTAAGAGAGGAAGAAAGAAACTAAACGATAACAAAAATGGCAACGCTACAAGTGCTCCAACCATTGGTAAAACTTATAAAAAGAGACATGGTAATTTTTGGAAATGGATTTTAGATTTACCGAAAAATATACTCAATCTTGAAAGGTATCAAATCTTCAACACACTCGATAAAGAAACTGTCAAAACAATGAGTAAAGAACATTGCCTCGTTTATGCTCTTCAACAATACGGAATACCTAAAAGCATCACTGAAGATGTAAAGACAATAATAACACGTGGTCATTTTCCAATGTCAAAATTAAATTATGTTTCCGATTATGCTAAAATTAATTTCAACGTTAGATATTACGGAGCTATTGATGAAAAACCGAAATATATGAAATTCGAAACTGAAGGGGCAAAATATAACGTTGATTTAATTTTATATGAAGATCATTATATGTTAGACGAAGATGTAATGTTTAACAAACAATATATTAAACTAAGAAAACAAATGCAAGATAATCCATTAAATACTAAGAATTGGACCCTATCGGAAATGTTAAGAGTTGGTAAATACAGAAAGAATAAAGACATATATGAAAAATTACCGAAGGATGCAGTGCCTCATTGTTCTCTTCCCGAATTATTAAAAGTATTATTCGCTAATGGTTATTTTAAACCAATCACAATGAACGATTACTTAATATATCATTCATCTCTATATAAGGACTCATTAGAAGAATCGTCGATAATAGCAATTAACCCAAACAACACCCGATTAATTAAGGATGTTGATTATGAAAAAATACTCAAACGAGACATACTAAAGAATAAAAAATTTCTGAGTAAATTAAAGAATAAAGAAGAATATGACGTTGATGAAATAATAAATGATATGATTAATACTATTAAAACTGATCCAACTCATAGACATACACTTACAGTTGTCAATGATGAAATCGTCGATGTCATCACGGATAGAAAACCGAAACCATCGTGTTTAATATTTGCTGACTTTGAATGTTCAACCGATGGAAAAATACATAAAGAATACTGTATCTGTGCCGATATGATTAATCTCAAACATGAACTTATAAATCATTTCGAATCATTCTCTCCCACGAACCCTTCGGATTCAACGACACAAAGTGTCGCTTGTTCCCTTCAATTTATTGAATGGTGCCCCGACAATTCGTTGATTTACTTTCACAACTTAAGTTATGATATGAATTTCTTAATGAAACATTTCGACAAAGTAAAAGGCAACCCGATAATTTTCAACGGTCGTGATATGTCATACACTGTGACATATTGTGGAAAAACTTTAAACATTAGAGATTCATACGCTTTAATTTCAAGTAGGTTAGATCAGTTTCCATCTATGTTTAAACTTGATTCTGGAATTAAGGAAGCGTTCCCCTACAATTACTACACCGAAGAAAAGGTTATAGAAGGTAAGGGCTCAATAACTGAAGCTGTCAAACACGTTAAGCCATCATTAAGGGAACAGTTCATCCACAACATTGACTTAATCCCTAATGTTAGAATTGATGAGAACACATTTGATATGAAAAAATACGCTTTGTTTTATTGTAATCAAGACGTTAAAATTCTTCGTGAAGGATTGTGTAAATTCAGGCATGATTTAATGGATTCACTCGGTTTAGATTGTATTGAATCATTATCTATCTCATCACTTGCTGACAAATACTTCAAACGTGAAATATATTTCAAGAATGGAAACCTTTTTGAGGTCAGTGGATTATTATTAAAAAATATGTCGAAATGTATTCATGGTGGAAGATGTATGACCAGAGACAACGAAAAACTAATTAGTGAAGGAAAAGCAATTTGCGACTTTGATAAAGTGAGTTTATACCCTTCAGCAATTCATAGACTTTATGTTCTCGAAGGTATGCCGAAAGTTATCCCATCATCATGGAATGGCAAATATATCATCAACCACCTATTCTACGATGACCAACTTATCCCAACAACTCAAAAATTCATTTCCGGATTCTTTGTTAAAATTCATATTGATTCAATAGGTATTAAAAGACATCATCCGTTAATAGTATTTAATCCAGCAATTAATCCAGACATTGACGAAAAAACACCCAGAAACTCGAACACGTGCTGTAATATGTGGTGCGACCACATTGAATTAATGGACCTCATCAAATTTCAGAAAATCACATTTACACTTATCGGTGGATATTACTATTCGGATAAACGAGACATTAAATGTCGTGATGTTATCCAAAAATTATTTGAACTTAGATTGAAATATAAGAAAGAAGACAACCCACTCCAAAATGTTATAAAATTAATTCTTAACTCAATTTATGGAAAAACAATATTAAAGCCGATTGAATACAAACACGTATTCGTTCCTGTTGAAAATGCTGAAAAATATATGATTAGAAACTATAACGAAATTATTGAATCTGTTGAAATTAACAACGGCTCATTAACTCGCTTTAAAGTCATCAAACCAATTAATACCCACTTTAACTTCTCACCATTCGGTATAAATATTCTTTCAATGTCAAAGAGAATCATGAACGAAGTTTTTTGTTTAGCTGAAGATTTAGACATGACAATATTTTATCAAGACACTGATTCGGGGCACTTCTACCTTGACGAAATTAATAAACTATCGGAGGAATATGAAAAATTGTACGGTAGAAAATTAATAGGTAAAGATTTCGACCAATTCCACAGTGATTTTGCCAACATATCACCCGATGCATCAATGCCAAACGCAATGAAATCAATTTTCCTCGGAAAGAAGAGTTATATTGATTTATTATATGATGATAAAATGAATGTAGCTTTTCATGCTAGGATGAAAGGAATAACACCAAACGCAATCGTTAATAAAGCGAATGAAATGTTCCCCGATGATGTAGCTGTTGAATACAAAAACGGTTTATATGTTCCAATGGAGAACAAGGGCGTTAATGGTAAATATTCCATCTATTCATTATATAAATTAATGTATGAAGGTGAAGAGGTGGCATTTGATTTAGTCGATGAATTTAACCCAAGATTTGACATGAAAAATGACAAAACAATAACGAGTAAATCGTCATTCATACGAAAGGTTAAGTTTTGAGTTGAATTATTTTTAGTCCCTTAACGTCATATTTATCCTTATTTTTATTGAAAAATTCCTTCTCTAACCTTGACAACTTCGTTGGTGCTTGTTCTCTCATGTTTCTAACTGAGACATAATCAACGTATGGTTCACCGTCTGGAACATTAAATTTAACCTTATATCTTTTCTTTTTATTGTCATAATCTATTATTTCATCAATGACTCCACGGTTGGCGTTATATTCTTCAATCGTTTCTGCTAACGGTATGTTTTCATTAGTTTCAACAGGAATTAATCTATATCTTGGACATTTCTTTGTTGTTCCATCTTTAGCAATAATTACGTAATTATTACCTTCGACTGAATCTATTTTATAACTTCCAACACTTACTTTATGCCTTACTTTCGAAAATGTTTTCTTATCTAATACATACCTAACCAATGAACCTTCTTTTAATTCATATTCATTTTCTGTTTTAACTCCAGCATCTCGTAAAATACAATTAATGATATATGCTAATTCCACATCTTGATGTTTAGACATATATTTGGGACTAACTCCCGTCGAATGATGAACTGATTTGTTGTATATGTCAATCACTTCATGA
The DNA here is from genome assembly GCA_964613155.1 of uncultured Lachnospiraceae bacterium. Lineage (GTDB taxonomy): Bacteria > Bacillota > Clostridia > Lachnospirales > Lachnospiraceae > TWA4. Next base: position 3,872 of record CAZTHP010000130.1, read on the forward strand.
AGTTTATCGTCTCTTATATCATTGCTTCCAATCATATCTCTTAACGTTCTACATGCTCTGTTAATTATACCTAACGATGAGTGTAAGTGTTCCGTAATAACTTTTAACTCGACGTCTTGATTAATGAGATAGTCGACCGTTTCATGAGACGTGAATGCTCCTTCATTATCGCAAAATATAACTAAAGGTTTAAATTTATCAACAAATGTTTTAATTTCTCCCAACACTGATGAAGTCGTTTTATTATTCATTGCTTTCGAAGCATAAATAAACCTCGTGTTAATGTTTATACATAACAGATAATATCTATTTCCGGTTATGTTCAACCCATCAATCCACACCTTATTTGTTTTCTGATTCTTTGAAGAAACCAATAAATCCATTTGCCACCCACCGATATAATTTGTGTAAATTTTCCGTTGATACTTATCGTTATCTTTCGGGATAACATCCTTCGGTTTCGTTTTCAAATATGATTCCACATCTTTTCGTCTCACATTTGGAA
>CAZTHP010000131.1:0-4215 GCA_964613155.1 uncultured Lachnospiraceae bacterium
CAGAGAGTGCAGGATTTAAAGTAGGAGATATTATTAAAGAAGTCAAAGGCATAACTGTTAATTCATTAGGGGAGATAGACAAAATAGTTGATGAATGCAAAGTAGGAGATGTAATTGAGTTTGTCGTTGATAGAGATGGGCAACAAACTAAAATAAGTTTACCTTTAGCAGAATTCAAGCCACAATAAATTATAGAAAATCAGCTAACCTTGCGTAATTGAAGGTTAGCTGATTTTTTAAGCTTTTTGACTTTCAAGTGACTTATGAAACTCTTGAAGTTTTTCTTCATATTTTTTATTTAATTTAGTTATCGATAGTAACCAGCCTATAAACGTGAATCCTAATATAGGGATTATAGTAAATAAGTGAGACATAAGTTTTGAACCAACTGATACGAAGCTTATTAACAAAACTTGAACGAAAGATGAACTTGCTTTACCGATTCTACTTCCAACAACTTCGACAGCAGCTTGTCCTTTAGTTTTAGTTTCATAATCTAAATTAATATATGCCATGTTTTTGTTTACATCAAAGAACGTGTATTTACAACATTTTGAAATAGCATCTTGTACTAATCCAAACCAAACTGAAAGATAAGCAACATTCATGCCAAGTAAAGTTGGAGACACGAACTTACCATAGACAACTAAAGAGAAGAAAATAGATGAAAGAGTAATTAGAACTATTGGGGTAATAAGTGCAACTGTTTTCCATTTAAATTTTCTAAGTAAGTTTGTACCTGCTATTGAAATTATGATATTTAAAACAGCCAAAGTCATATCAAGATTAGCTTGCATATTTGCATAACCACCGCGGTTAGTGAAACATAATGACATTTGTTCTTTCCATATAACTTCTGAGAAGTTAACACATATACCATAAGCTATAGAAATCAAAGCTATTAACAATAAGTATTTAGATTTAATTAATAATCTAATTCCATCAGTAAGTCCCATTTTCTCTTTCTTTTTTCTGGGTTTAATTTTGGACTTATCAAATAATCTAGGATCTTTTAAGACTACACTATTTATGTACCAAAACATTACACAAGCCAATAAACCTAAAGCAACGCAAATTCCAACTAAAGTTTGTACATTGTTTAAGAATTGATCATTGCTAGCACTAGACATAACTTTAAGGGAAGCACCTGAAGCTAAAGTTCCTACATATCCCAATACAGGATATAGTAAATAAAATCTTTTTACTTCGTTTTCCATGGTAATATAGTTTGCAAATTGCCAGAATAAAGACTGAAGCATAACTGTACTCCATAATTCAGCGAAAACATAGAAAAGCGTGTACGACCAGTTGGTTATACATGGAATCGTGTAATAAAAAATACCTGGCAAAGTGGCTCTTAGTGAAGCTATTTGTTCTTCGTTTGCATGAATTACATCCGAGTTAGGTAATAAAAAGAACAAGAAAATAGCATAAAAAGCGGTTAATCCTAGTGTTATAGTATAAAAAGTTTTCTTGAAACCAAATTCGTTTATCAAGAAAGAATATAACATAACAATAAGAAAAGCCGCTGGCATTACAAAACATAATTTTAACTGCGATATAAGTTCAGCTTCACCGCATACTGCACACTTAATTACAAGTACGTCTTTTAAAGACCTTAACATAGCTTGCACAAATAAAATGCAAAACATAAGAATGCTCATTGGTATGAATTTTTTTAATTCAAACTTATGAACTGGCCAAAAAATAGATTGAAATTTACCAAATTCTGGTTTATTCTGAGTGGACGCCTGTTGAGAGCTGGCATTCATTTAGATCAAACTCCTTCGTATAGAATCATCAAAATGTGACAAATAATTTAACTACTTTCATTGTAGCACCTTAATAGGATTTTTACAAATACCAAAATAATGAATCGATTAATAAATATATTAGATTTTGTATATTTTATATTATAAATCTTTTTTATTATAATATTATTAACAATGTAAATATAACAAAGCTATAAAAATGCTTTTTATAATACTACTTTTTTGTTATTTAATATTATGTTATATAATTTTATTTTTGTTTATTTAGATAAATCGACATCAAATTTAAAATACTTATTATAATTATCTTCAGAACTGTAATTAGAATCGTAATTACTTGGGATTTTACTATAAACTTCAAATACTTTATCCCTCATCCATAGACTTGGAGTGATCCTGATGGAATAACCACATCCGTTATCAACAAGCCATTCATGAGCTTCTGCTCTTGGTATGCCGTATTTAGATAGTAACATTAACATTACTCCTCCATGTGTTACTACAACTGCAGATGTATTTCCTTTTTTCATCATATCTTCTACTAGGTTTTCAAAAGCTTTGAATATTCTATTAGTGAATTCTATATTGCTTTCTCCATTCGGTGGGGCAATGTCTCCATTGTTTTTAATCCACTCTTTGAAATATTCGTCATCTTTTAAATCTGACATGCTTTTTCCTTCCCAGTCTCCAAAGCTACATTCTTTTAGGTCTTCTATAACTGTAAAGTCGTTCCTATCATACAATGTAGTTAGCGTTTCTTTACATCTTACTAATGGACTACAAAAATATAATTTTCCTGTTGGATAGTCATATTTATCACGTAACGCTTTTAAATCTTCTATTCCTTTTTCAGATAGATGTACATCGGTTTGTCCTGTGTACTTTAATTCAACATTGTTACTTGTTAGACCATGTCGTATGAAATGTATTATGTATGATTTCATAGATTTAATTTGGTGCTATGATTTTTGTTGGAAGCACCGTTCCCCTTTCTGTTTTTAATATTTATAGTTTTTTATTCATAAATTCGTCTTTTTTCGCAGTTGTTATGTCAAAAAGAAACAGCTACAGAGCCGAACTAATCGACTCTACTTCCATTTGTACCGTTACCACTGCTTATTAATATAACTACGTTTGATCCATATTCTATTTTGTCCCCAGGACTATTTGATTCATAACCTATTACCGAATTTTCTTCGATACTATTGCTGTATTTTTCTTTTTTTTGAGGAACTAATGATAGTTTAGTTAGTTTGTTGCATGCTACTGAAATAGAATCACCTCTAATTTCAGGAAGTGTTTTCATTTTACTACCTTTGCTTAAAGTGGCAACTATATTTGAAACAGAATCCATTGAAGTCCCTTCTTGTGGAATTTGAGACATTATACAACCTTCTGAAACTGTATCACTAAATTCTTCACCTGACACTAGTAAGTTGATTCCTTCTTTTGAACATAAGTTTTTTGCTGACTCAAAGTCCTTTCCAATTAAATGAGGAACTACTTTTGTGCTTGTCTTAACATTGTTTTCTGTTTTTTGATTAATTGTATTTTCGTTATTTAAATTTTCGTTACTTGAATTGATATTGCTTAATAAAACCCATGTAACAAATGCTCCTACTAGAACAAAAGTAATTATTATAGAAACCCACAACCAATATATATTCTTTTTCTTGTTATCTAATTTCTTAGCATCTTCGTTTTTCTTGGTTTCTTTTTGAAGATTAAGTTCTTCTGTTATACTTTCCATTAGGAATTTTGCAGAGTCTGATAACTGATTTCTAAGTGTCGAAAAATCATTTGTTCTGTTTTCTGGTAAGACTTTAAGTCCTCCAGCTATTGCTGATATAACATTTTGAGGAATGCTCTTTATCATGTTCTTTGATATTAATAATTTATCGTCATCTTGTCTTTTTAAAGCTGGCTCTGGACTTTTCCCACATAAAGCATATAACAAAGTAGCACAAAATCCGTATATATCAGTACTCTTGTCTATTGATAATGAATTTGTATATTGCTCTAAAGCTGAAAAACCAGGATGCAAACTTGACTCTGAAACTTGATTCTTGTCTCTTGTTATCGCTAAAGAAGGACTAATTAATATAGATGAAAATTCTATTTTCTTTTCATCGTCTGGTGAAGAATCTTCTTCAATTCTTCTTTTGATTATGATATTGTCTGGACAAATGCCTAAATGAAATACTCCTGCAGAGTGCATTTTATCTAATCCAGATAATATAGGCATAAATATTTGTTTAGCAATATCCCATGAGACATGTCCACCTTGCTTGTAAATAAAAGAACTTAAACTGTCTCCTTCAATGTATTCACATATAGCATATCCTGTGTTGTTTTCAGAGAAAATATTGTAAATTGGATCTATGGAAGATATATCCCTGAATCTTGCTACATCTCGGAACCTGTTAAGGAATACATTTAGATT
>CAZTHP010000132.1:0-4076 GCA_964613155.1 uncultured Lachnospiraceae bacterium
ATTTGGAAGTGAATGTATATAAGAACCCAACGTGCTTTAGCCGTTGGAGTGTCAGCAATAGTATTTTCTATGGTATTTTCCAATGAGATGAAAAATACTGTAAAATAAAAGTGCGAAAGCGAGGCGTTTGTTATGAAGAAAAAAGCTGGAAGAAAAGAATTGCTGCTTTTGATTTTTTGTATGAGTTTGGGCCTGGTGTTTGCAGGATGTGCAAAACGGACCGATTCAATAGAAGCTTCTGACAGCGGTGAGTATCAGGTAGATGAGATGTCTGTCGACCAGAAATCGGCAGATACTGACTCCCAATCGGCAGAGGCAGGTCAAAAAACGGAGGAATTGGATCAGCAGACGGTGGAGGCTGAGCAGACCTCTGCGACTGCGGATACAGATCAGAAAACGACGGAAAGTATCGCTGCCGAGGATCCTTCGGAGACCAGTGAAGTATATCAGTTGGTGGTATACGATTATTCGGAGATGAATCAGATATTGGCAGCGTTGATCTGTTCCATGCGTAAAAGTGAGATTACTAGAGTGAATACCGAGTGGCCGGTGCAGCAGCTGGCTCCGCTGTATTTATATTCCTATGTCAATTTATTTGACCAGAAAACCTTTCAAACCGTTCAAAAAGAAGGCAGCACGCATGATACGTATCGGAAAGTTGATGCTTCTTATTTGAAAAATCTGCTGATGTATGCGTTTGGGGAGAAGCTGGCATTGGAAGATCTGAAGCCGGATGGGGATTTGATCTTAAAAGAAGGAAGTTCCTATTATATAGCGGCAGGCGATGTGAATTCTATGTCGGTTGAATACACAGGATATGAAAATGCAGGTTTCACGGAATTTACGGTTTATTCCTTTGATTATAAGATGACATTGGATGATGGTGATACCGAAGATGGTTTGGTTCAGGTGAAATTTCAGGAAAAACCGGAAGTGGAATCGGGGATTGTTTTGAAAGCAGTTGCGGTGACACAGTATTAGAAAAAGCAATATGCAGTGTTAGAAAAGCAGCACGCAGTGTTAAAAACAGTGTACAGTGTTAGAAAAGCAGTACGTAGTGTTAAAAAACAGTGTACAGTGTTAGAAAAAGCAGTACGCAGTGTTAAAAAGTTTTACACAGAATCATCAAAAATTTAATACGTTAGAAAATGCCTTATCATGCTTGCGTGGTAAGGCTTTTTCAAACGGTTCGAAAAGGGGGATTTTTATGGAAACAGTTGAAATACAGGCACTTTTGGAAAAACAGCGGCAATATTATCATACAGGTGCGACGATTCCAGTGCATTTTCGGATTGAGCAGCTGAAAAAAATGTATGCGGCGATTCAATGCTATGAAGACGAAGTGGAGGAAGCACTGAAACAGGATTTAGGGAAAAGCAGATTTGAAGGTTTTATGTGCGAAACCGGATTGGTTTTAGCGGAAATTTCTTATTTGATTCGGCATGTAAAGCGATTTGCTGGAAAAAAGGTTGTACATACACCATTGGCGCAGTTTGCTTCCCGCAGTTTCAAGCAGTCCGTTCCTTATGGAAATACCTTGATCATGAGTCCCTGGAATTATCCGTTTTTGCTGACGATGGAACCGCTTGCAGATGCGATTGCAGCGGGAAATACGGCAATCGTGAAACCGAGTGCATATTCGCCGGCTTGCAGTCAGGTGATTCAGAAAATCATTGCCTCCTGTTTTGCACCGGAATATGTTGCAGTGGTAACGGGTGGAAGGGCAGAAAATGCCGCTCTTTTGGAACAGAAATTTGATTTTATCTTTTTTACAGGCAGTCAGGCAGTCGGGAAAGAAGTTCTGCGTCATGCAGCAGAATATTTAACCCCTGTTGTTTTAGAACTTGGCGGAAAAAGTCCCTGTATCGTAGATGCCAGCGCGAATTTGAAATTAGCGGCAAAACGAATCGTTTTTGGTAAATATTTGAACTGCGGACAAACTTGTGTTGCACCGGATTATATTCTTTGTGAACATTCAGTAAAAGAAACGCTGCTGGCAGAGATTGGCGTTCAGATTGCAAAGCAGTATGGCGAGCATCCGCTCCAAAACCCCGATTATGGCAAAATCGTCAATTCCAAACATTTTGTGCGTCTGTGCGGCTTGATCGACCCGCATAAAGTTGTGGTTGGCGGTGAATGCAACGCAGAGACGAATCAGATTGCACCCACGGTGATGGATCACGTAACAGAGCAGGATGCGGTTATGCAGGAAGAAATCTTTGGGCCGATCCTGCCAATTTTAACCTTTGAAGATTTTGACCAGGTGCTTCAGGAGTTGAAGCAGAAAGACAAACCACTCGCGCTGTATCTATTCTCACAAGATTCTCAGCATATTAAACGTGTAACTGAGGAAATGTCGTATGGAGGCGGATGTATCAACGACGTTGTGATTCACCTTGCGACCAGTGAAATGGGATTTGGCGGAGTCGGTGAAAGCGGTATGGGAAGCTACCATGGAAAAAATGGATTTGATGCATTTTCTCATGAAAAATCAATCGTCGATAAAAAAACATGGATCGATCTGCCGATACGCTATCAGCCCTATACAAAGAAAATTTATGAAAAATTACTTCATATTTTTTTGAAATAGGAAAAATAGCTTGAAGAAGCAGCTTATGTATGGGAAAATAAGTGGAAAGCAGAAATGTAGATATTGTGAATACTTAGAAATGATATCCCCTGATAGCAATCTAGGAAATCTGGGTAATCTGGGTAGTTTGGTAAACCGGGTAAGTCTGAGCGACTTGGGAGATTTAGGAAATCTGGGCAGTCTGGTAAATCTGGGCGGTTTGTGGATTGCGGATATTACGAAAGAAAGGATGTTTCGTTATGGAGAAAAATATTTGCGTTTATGGTGCTTCCAGTGATGCGATTGATGACTGTTATAAAGAAGCGGCATGGGAACTGGGCAGAAAATTAGCAGAAGCTTCTTATGGCATCGTTTTTGGAGGCGGTGCAACTGGTTTGATGGGGGCAGCAGCAAGGGGGCTGCGCAGTGTTTGCACAGAAAAATCTTCGTCAGCAGTGCCGTTGATCGGTGTGGCACCTCGTTTTTTTGATAAACCTGGCGTTTTGTATTCAGAGTGCAGCGAAATGATCTGGACCGATACCATGCGGGAACGAAAGCAGATTATGGAAGATCGAGCACAGGCTTTTATTGTTTTACCGGGCGGTATCGGAACCTTTGAAGAATTTTTTGAGATCTTGACTTTAAAACAATTAAAGCGGCACAATAAGCCGATTCTTTTATATAATGTAAATGGTTATTATGAACCTGTTAAACATTTGCTTTCTCATGCTGTAGAAGAAGGCTTTTTGGCAGAATTTCAGCTGGAATTGTGCAGTTTTGCGGAAAATCCGGAAGAAATTCTTGGAAAACTGGAAGAAATGCTTGAAAACTCCGAGGGAGTATGATACTATATAATTGACATATGTCAAAAACAAGTGTTACATTACATAATGTGATGGGATAGGATAGAAAGGGAGTAATTCAGTATGAGACTTGCAGTTACTTATGAGAATGGACAGGTATTTCAGCATTTTGGTCATTGCCAGGAATTTAAAATTTATGATGTAGAAGATGGAAACGTTGTAAGATGCGCGATTGCAGATGCATCTGCATTTGGTCATGAATCTACAATTGGTTTTTTGAAAGATTTAGGCGTTGATGTTCTGATCTGCGGCGGCATTGGACCTGGTGCACAGAATGTACTGCTGAGAAATGGAATTCAGTTCTATGGCGGAACAAGTGGACGTGCAGATGATGTAGTAGCAGCATTTTTACAGGATGCGCTGGTATACAATCCTAACGTAACCTGCAATCATCATGACCACGATCATGGCGAAGGCGGATGCCACTGCCATTAAGATCGGATTTATTTTACAATCTACCTCTTTTATAAGGGTGTACAAAGCAAGTCTTTGTGCATCCTTTTTTATTTACGCGAGCAGCGATGAAAATGCTGTGCTTGCACAAGCATTTGAGGAGCGCCGCAATAGCTTGAGAAACTCGCAGCGCGTGTTTCTCATAGTTTTACGCGAGCAGAGATGAAAATGCTGTGCTTGCACAAGCATTT
>CAZTHP010000133.1:0-4057 GCA_964613155.1 uncultured Lachnospiraceae bacterium
AATCTCTCCCTTAATTGACAGGAACATATCCAGTGAGAGTCTATGCTCCTGTCAATCAAGGAATCCTTTCCGTGGACAACTTACCGAGCAATACGCTCTGTACCCTTGCCGGAAAGGATAATATCCAATTATATATAGTACCACGAATATAAGATTTCGTAAAGACTCCTTTTCAGATTTTTCCACTGCCTTTTTCAGACACTTTTTCAGACACTTTCTCAAGACTTATGTAGAAAGCCCAAGGCTTACAAGCAGTGCCTGATCAATTTCTTTTAATAAAAGTCCGTCAATGTGACAGATTTTGTCTTTTAAACGCTTTTTATCGATCGTTCGCAGCTGTTCCAATAAAATAACCGAATCCTTTACCATATTGCATTGCATCGTACTGACTTCCACATGAGTCGGCAATTTGGCTTTATTCAAACGACTGGTGATTGCTGCACAGATAACCGTCGGACTGTGACGATTCCCCACATCATTCTGCACGATCACAACCGGACGTACTCCGCCCTGTTCAGAGCCTACAACAGGCCGCAGATCGGCATAAAAAACATCTCCCCTTCGGATAACCATTGTCATACTCCTTTTCTACAAGTTTAATGACAGTATTACCGATTTTTTTAAAGATTATACATCGTGTGTCTTCTATTCTGATTTAAAAACCTGCGTGAGTGCCTCTGTTAGATCAGTCGCTATAACACCCCTTTCTCCATACTGCTCACAAGCAGCCTCTCCAGCCAGACCATGCGTCCAGACGCCATAGATCGCCGCTTCCATCGGAGAATAGCCTTCTGCTAAATAAGCCGCTAAAATACCGGTTAAAACATCTCCAGAGCCCGCAGTTGCCATCGCACTGCATCCAGATGTATTAAGATAATAGGGGCCTTCTTTTTGCGCAACAATGGTTCGAGCACCTTTCAAAATACAGATACATCCATAAGTTTCTGCAAATTCCTGCGCTGTTTTGACTGGATTTTGACGAATTGCTTCCACTGTTTTCCCTGTTAAAGCAGACATTTCTCCCAAATGCGGTGTTACAATCACTCGCTCAGAAAGCTGGCTATACCAATCGGGATGCTCTGCCAGCACACGCAGACCATCTGCATCCAAAATCAGTGGGATTTTCGTTTCAAACAACACTTCCTTTAACAAAACAGCGGTATGCGGCTCCCGACCAATTCCCGGTCCCAAAACCAGGACATCTGCCCAGGCACAATCTTCTCGCAAGGAAAAATACGGCGGTATCGATTTTGCTTCGACCTCAGAGACAGCATCCATTTCCTTTGCATCTTCCAGATATGCTTGATACTGCCCTTCCTCATAGGTCGATAAAATTGCTTCTGGTACTAATTGATGCATACAAAGCCGATTAGCTTCCACCGTATGAATCTTTACCAGACCACATCCCATCCGATATGCCGCCCGTGCGCTGAACACAGCAGCTCCTGCCATATTTTTACTGCCTGCTATTACCAGAACTTTTCCAAAGGTGCCTTTATGAGAATCCGCAGGACGTGGCTTTTTCCAGGTAAAATCTCCACGGCTCATACCGAAAGCTTCATATCCGGCCAGCCCCATTGCCTCAGGTGCAAATCCAATCTCACACACCGTCACCTGTCCGCAATACTCCGCACCGGGATACAAAATCTGTCCCAGTTTCTTTCTTCCAAAGGTAATGGTTTCCTGTGCCTTAACTGCCGCACCCGCAATCTTCCCATAATCCGAATCAATTCCAGACGGAATATCAACGGAAATAATCGGAATTTTCGATGCATTCATCTGTTCAATCGCAGTACGGTAAATTCCGGTCACTTCTCTCGTTAAACCAATTCCAAAAACAGCATCTACCAAAAACGCCGGCTTTTTTAATTTACTATATTCCGCAATCGGATTTTGGTTCCCATCCCCAAAGGAAAAACACGGAATTTTTAAATTTTGTAAAATCTGATACTGTGTTCTCCACTCTTTGGTTGCTTTTTCTCGAAAACCTAGCCAAAAAACAGCCGTATCATATCCTTTTAGGTGCAGGATCCGCGCAACTGCTAATCCATCGGCACCATTATTTCCCATCCCACAAATAGACAGCACACATCCATCCTCTGGTGAAATCAATTCCATAACCCGCTGTGCTACAGCAAGTGCTGCCCGTTCCATTAAAACTAAGGAAGGAATCCCGATTTCCTGAATAGAGTATCGATCGATTTCCTGCATCTGCTGATGATTGACATAATATTCCATTAACGCGCCTCCCCCTCTGCTACCGCAGCCGCACAAGCATAATTGGCTTCATTCGTAATCGTAATAAAAATAGAAGAAATACCCATATTTTCCTGCATCTTCTTCGCTGCACCATAAAGAACCACATAAGGTTTTCCTCTTTCATCCCGCAAAACTTCAATGTCCGCAGGCGAAATTTTCCCAAAACCCGTTCCGAAAATTTTTACAACCGCCTCTTTAACCGCAAAATTCCCTGCCAACTTGACAGGGAACTTTCGAAATCGAATCACTTCTTCTTCTGTAAACATTCTGTTTAAAAAATGCTCTTTTTCACATGCTTTTTCGATTCTGGATATCTCAACCAGATCCATACCGATACCTTTAATCATTCGATGCTCCTTTGCTTTTCACACCATACGACAAACGTAACAAGCTATCCGATAAATGTACACTTTCTACCACGATATCAGGTCCCAGTCTCAAATCGGTATAAGCAAAATTCCAGAAAGCCCGGATTCCCAGCTGCACCAGATAATCTGCAATTTCCTGTACTGCTTCTTTCGGAACTGTCAGCACTGCAATATCAATCTGATTCCGATGCACAAAATCCGTAATCTCACTGTAATTCTGAACAGTGATACCATTAATGGTCTTTCCGATCAGATTATCATTCACATCAAAAACACCGATAATATCAAATCCATATGAACGAAAACTACTGTACTTCGTCAGAGCCTGTCCCATATTACCGGCGCCAATTACAATCATATTATTTTGTCTATCAATACCAAGAATACGTCCAATTTCATTCAATAAATAATTGACATTGTAGCCGTATCCCTGCTGTCCAAAACCACCAAAATTATTCAAATCCTGACGAATCTGAGAAGCGGTTACCTTCATCTTGGAACTAAGCTCAGTGGAAGAAATTCGCTCTACTCCCTCTGCTTTTAAATCTTCCAGATATCTATAATACCTAGGGAGACGCTTAATCACCGCTTTCGATATTCCCTTGCTTTCCAAATAATCACTCCTTCATCCGGAATCTCACGCTCTACAGTGTCCTCGATCACAACATTACAAATCATGACACTACAAATCAGAACACTATAAGAGAGGAAGTTCTAAACTGCTTAAGCAGCCCTATTATTCTATGTGAAATTCCTCCAGTCGGCTGGGTATGACCGACTTTCTATTATCAAATCTTGTGCCAACTACCCATCACCTAAAGGTAATGGGCTTGTAACTGCCCAGTCGTATCAACGGCTTATACCGCCGATCTTTAACTCCAATCAGTATTACTACCTAAAGGTGGCATTACATCATAGGGTGGCTGACAGCACCCTTTACAAGCAAGATATACTCACCTGTAACTGTATCAGGTACTAAAATTCCCATGCAGTACAGTCTGTGGATGCGGTATGTATTTTACGCTCTATCCGACTTGTTAGAGCAACCTCATATATACGGTTTTCAATATACAGAGTGTCTTTTGCTGAGAGTTACAGGCAATCGTTTTCTCTGTAGATTTAACTCGAAAGGATTTATTTATGAAACATTATATTACGTTATTCTTTATTTGTCAATTTTGTTTTCTTCTCGTACATGATAAAGAATTTCCAAAAATAATGTCTTCTGACCAATCTGAGTTTCTTCCTATTATATAATACCCCAACATTCCTTGCAAATGTTACCTTTTTACTTCTATGGCAGACCCCATGCGTCTCCATGGTAGTGAAAATGTAATGCGAAAAGGTCAAAAAAAATTCTTGTATTTCGGAGTAGTAGATCTGAATTTCAATCGTATCACCATCCCATGTGCATCGGTTGACACATAGCT
>CAZTHP010000134.1:0-3901 GCA_964613155.1 uncultured Lachnospiraceae bacterium
ACGAAGTTCCACCTCCAGGCAAAATCCCTTCCGATGCTGCAATCCGAACTGCATTAACTGCATCTTCAAAACGCTTCTTCTTCTCAATAATTTCCAATTCACTGTATCCGCCCGGATAAATAACACTGATTCCACCAGTCAAAAAAGAAATACGACGCAAGATTTTTTCTCTCTCATATTCTTCCGTTTCCCCTTTCAGCTGCTCCCACAGATAGGCTATACGCGTTTCAATCCGTGAATTTTTCTGCCAACTTCCGGTAAAAATGGCTTTTTTCTTATCCACGATCACCTTTTCTGCCCGTCCGCAGTCTTCCAGCGTCAAATCCGCCATGCTTCGTCCACAATCTGCATTATAACAAAATCCTCCCGTCACCAAAGCAAGGTCTTCCATCGCGGCTCGTCTCGACTCTCCATGATACGGCATTCTCACCGCACAAACCTTCAGCCCAATACGGCGCAGATTTGCTGTCAGCAAATGAACCACAGAATCTTTTATATCTTCTGCCACTAAAATAATCGGTACATCCCGCGCAAATATTTCTTCTGAAACCGAAGAAATATCTTCTATCGTCTTTACATTTTCATTTAACAGCAGAATATATGGATTTTCATATTCCACAGAGCCAATTCCGCCTTCCGCTGCAAATTCTGTCGAATAATAACCACCTTCTAATAAAATACCGTTCGTATAGCGAACTTCCGTTTCCAATCCCCAATTTTCTTCCACCCAGACAACACCTTGATTACCAGCTTTTTCATACGCATCCGAAACTACTTTTCCTAACTCCGGATCTCCAGCCGAAATTGCTGCGATCTGCTCGATCTGCTCTTTTGTCTGAATAAGCTTTGCCTGTTCCTTTAAACGTTTCTGAACAAATGCCTCTGCTTGTTTCATTCCCTTGCGAAGTAAAATGGGATTATAACCCGCTGTAAGAAGACGAATCCCCTCCCGTATAAATTCATACGTCAAAATTACCGTTAAAGTCGTTCCATCTCCAGCTGTATTCTCCGTATTCTGTGCAACATTTCGCAGCAATTCCGCACCTAATGCTTCATAAGCATCTACAGGATACACCTTATTCGCGATTGAAACCCCATCATTTGAAATTTCAGGCGGTAAATACGCATGGGAATACACCGCATTTTTTCCCTTTGGTCCATAAGACGGACAAACTACACCTGCCAACTTTTCCATTCCTGCAAGAAGCCCCTCTCTCGCTTCCTGCCCATATCGAATTTCCTGCTTTTTCATAAATAAATCCCCCAATTTATTATTAGTGTTACAACAAATATCCAGACTGTGCCTTTAAACGTCCGTAAGATTTTCGCAAATACTTCTTTCCATACCCAATGCACCGTTCTTTATCATCCAGAAAATAGCGATACAATACCATAACCGGCTCCTGCGTCGAACATTTCATAGCCAAAGCTGCTTCCTCCGAAAGCGCTTCCAATCCAATCTCCATCTTCGTATGGAAGGCAAACGGCGGCAGCTGGTTCGATACGATATCCGGGAAAATCGCATAATTAATCTCTTTTTCCAGGGTAGGCATTCCCTTTTGATACGGAATATATTTCATATCGTACGCAATCGCCTCGCCATCTTGGTAAATAACACGGACAATCTTCCATACACGCGCAGATGCTCCGATTCCCAACAACGTCCCAATCTCTTTTCCGGCTCGTGTCATCGTAATTTCCCGAAAACTACTTTGTTCTGCGCTTTCATCCTCCTGAAACTCCAAAGTAAATGTATGATGCTTCGGTTCTGACACATAATAGCCCTTTCCCGGCCAGGAATAAATGAACCCACTATGTTCCAATACTTGAAGGCTTTTTCGCACCGTCATCCGTGTAGTCTCATAACGAGCTGCAAGCTCATTTTCAGAAGGAAGGATAGAACCCGGTTTCAGTTCCCCCTTTACAATCTGATTTCTTAATTCTTTATAAATCCCTTGATAAACCGGCTCTCCTGTTGTTTTTTTCATTTCATCGCTCCTTGATATCTTCGATTTCTGTATTCTTCGCATTTCATTTATCATTTCATTTTTATAAATTTTCTTATTTTATCTAGCATATTGTGTTTTTTCTAAATTCTCTTATTTCATCTAGCATATTGTCTCTCTTCTAGATTCTTTCATTTTTCTATCGTATTCTATTCTTCTGCGTATAATATACCTGTATATACAAGTTGTCTGTTTTCAGTCTACCATATCCCCTTTCAAAAAGCAAGCATCTTATGATCCTCTCCCCTTTCTGCCGCACAAAAAAAACAGGAAACCTCGCATTTTTCAGCTGCAAAGCTTCCTGCTCACTATTCATAATTCCAGCCAAAGAATTCATTTCAAAAATATTTCGATTTCCAATCCCTAATGAATTCCAAAAAATTTTTGAATCAATTCTGCAAATTCTTCATAAGTCTGTGTTAAATTAACCTGTGCACGAAATGCCGAAGAATCCGGCAATCCCGCTGTATACCAAGCTGCATGCTTACGCATCTCCCGCATACCGATATACTCGCCTTTCAGTTCACACTGCAAATGCGCGTGGCGCAGCAGCATCGTACAAATTTCTTCTTGTGTCCTCTGCTTCGGAGCATCTTCTCCGGCTAATCGTTTGCGAATTTCATCAAAAATCCAGGGATTTCCTTTGGCACCTCTGCCGATCATCACCGCATCACATCCCGTTTCCTGCATCATACGACATGCATCTTCTGCTGTGAAAATATCGCCATTTCCAAATACGGGAATCGTAACAGCTTCCTTCACCTGTCGGATTACATCCCAATCGGCTTTTCCAGAATAATACTGTTCTCTGGTTCGCCCATGAACCGCCACTGCAGCAGCCCCTGCATCTTCCATATATTTCGCAAACTCCGGTGCCAGCGTTTCATCCCCGTAAAATCCCTTTCGAAATTTCACCGTAACCGGCTTATACACCCGTTTTACCATTTCCCGGATGATTTCCGCAGCCAACTTTGGATTCTTCATTAAAGCAGAACCTTCTCCATTGTTCACAACTTTAGGAACAGGACATCCCATATTGACATCTAAAAATACATACGGACCATCTTCAACCTGTGCTGCAATCTCGCCCATCAAAACCGGATCTGAACCAAATAATTGCAATGCAACTGCACCTTCTTCCGGAGAAACCGCCATCAAAGGACCTGTATTACGATTTTTATAGTGAATTGCTTTGGCACTGACCATCTCCGTATACAGCAGACCACATCCCTGCTCCTTACAAAGAAGCCGGTACGCCTGATCAGTAACACCTGCCATCGGTGCCAACGCCGCTGGATGTTCTAATTCAAAGCTTCCAATTTTTACTGCCATTCTACTCCCTTTCCTGAAACATCAAACGATAATACAATTCCAGACTTTCCAATAATGCAGTCTTTTCACTCTGAATCTGCTTGATTTTCAGCACACTGCCAATTTCATCAAACAAATAATCACTCGGATCGCTGGTTACTTTCAGTTCTAAACTGCCCTCCTGATTAAATTCCATGGTAAAAATACCGCCAACATCCTCTACATATAAAACACAAATTGCTTTCAGCTCGTCCTGTACCAATTCCGGGAGATTATGAAATTTCTGATTGATATAAAACTTTTGTGTATACGAATTTGCACCACATAAAACTTCTGTTTCTTCCATATAAATTACATTTCCTTTCTTAGCATACGATCAACACTCCAGGCTCTATCCGCTTTTTCACACTTGCTAATCAATCTCGCCGTCCGATATCACGTTTCCCTGCTCGATTCCGTTACCGACCTGTTGTATCGGATTCACATCCCTACCATATCGGAAAATCTGTTACAAGTCAATCGAATTTCTTATTGATTCCACGAGTGAACTACCCATTGTCTAAAGCCAATGGGCTTACTGCTTC
>CAZTHP010000135.1:0-3809 GCA_964613155.1 uncultured Lachnospiraceae bacterium
TAATCGGAAGATTAAATTTCTTTGCAAATTCCCAGTCTCTTTCATCATGTGCCGGTACTGCCATAATCGCACCAGTACCATAAGACATCAGAACATAGTCAGAAACCCAGATCGGAATTTCCTTGCCATTTACAGGATTTACAGCCTTCAGACCCTTGATTTCTACACCAGTCTTCTCCTTTGCCAGCTCGGTCCGTTCAAAATCGGATTTTCTAGCTGCCTGTGCACGATATTCCAAAATTTCATCCATATTGGAAATCTCATTCTGGAACTGATCAATATAAGGATGTTCCGGTGAAACAACCATATAAGTTGCACCAAATAAAGTATCCGGACGTGTTGTGTAAATACGCAGTGTTTCCTCTTTGCCGGCTAATTTAAAATCAACCTCTGCACCATTTGAACGGCCGATCCAGTTTTTCTGAGAAACTTTAACACGTTCGATGTAATCCACCTGATCCAGATCATCGATCAATTTATCCGCATACTCTGTGATTTTCAGCATCCACTGATTCTTAACTTTGTGAACAACCTCACTGCCGCAGCGTTCGCAAACACCATTTACAACTTCTTCATTTGCCAAACCGCATTTACAGGAAGTACACCAGTTGATCGGCATTTCAGATTTATAAGCAAGACCTTTTTTGAATAATTTCAGGAAAATCCACTGTGTCCACTTATAATACTGTGGGTCGGT
Source organism: uncultured Lachnospiraceae bacterium (assembly GCA_964613155.1). Classification (GTDB taxonomy): domain Bacteria; phylum Bacillota; class Clostridia; order Lachnospirales; family Lachnospiraceae; genus TWA4. The sequence goes on from CAZTHP010000135.1 coordinate 698, forward strand.
TGTATTGATCTCACGATCCCAATCAAAGGAATAACCCAATGACTGAAGCTGTCCTTTAAAATGCGCTACATTATTTCTCGTTACAATTGCCGGATGAATTTTATTCTTGATCGCATAATTTTCAGTCGGCAGACCAAATGCATCCCATCCCATCGGGAACAATACATTGTATCCCTGCATTCTTCTTTTACGAGATACAATATCCAGTGCGGTATACGGACGAGGATGTCCTACATGCAGTCCCTGTCCTGACGGATAAGGAAATTCTACCAATGCATAAAATTTCGGTTTTGTAAAATCATTTGTTGCAGCAAACGCCTTTTCCTGTTCCCAGGTTTTCTGCCATTTTGCCTCTAACTCTGTTGGATTATAAGCCTGACTCATAATCTGCTCCTTTCTTTCCTATAGGTACTTTTCCAAAATCATACTAAGTGTCCTCGAATACTCTTGAATATCCTGAAATATCGTTAAATATCCTGAAAATCCATTTTACAGGCTCTTTAACGATTCTGGAACATTCTGGAAAACACTTTTATATCCTTGCATCGATAATGCCAATTCGAGTTTTGAATCCACTGTGCGACTTCGTCGCCATTTCCCAAACTCTTTCCAGGATATAAAAGAACCCCGCTCATCTCGTATAGAGACGAACGGGGAATATTCGCGGTACCACTCTACTTCACAGCATACTTTGCTGTGCACTTTTCGTATCTTCTATAACGGGAAGTCCCGTATCCGCTTACTGACTCTGCCGCTCCTAGCTGGCAAAAGAGGTTCAGCCGATCTGCTGGAAAGCCAGTTCAATAAGGATCTCTGCTGTCTCACACCAACCGACAGCTCTCTGAAAGCAGTATCCAATATCTACTCATCTTCGTCATCGCATTCTCTTTTACTATTTTGTTTACACCCTGCTTACATCGCATAATTTGCAAACTACATACAGTACCATTGTATACGATTCTTTTTTCATTTGTCAAGCACTTTCCGCAATATTATCATTCGATGATCATTCGAACACATTTTCATTTTTCGCAAAATCCCCTTCCGATTTTCGCAAAAACAAAGCAACAATGCTATTCAGCTGTACTGTAGATACTTTTTCTCTAATTTATTATTTTTTTAAAGTTTTTCAGTAAAAAAGCTCTTATATCCTTGTCCAAAAATTTCCGTTGCACTCGTAACAATCATAAAGGATTCTGCATCTTCCCGTTTGACAATTTCTTCCACTTTCGGTGCCTGCTGGTTTCGCACCACACACATCACAATCCGCTTTTCTGTCAGACTGTAACCGCCCACACCTTTTAGGTACGTAACCCCGGTATCTACCTCTGCCATCAAACATTCTGCAATCTTCATCGGATATTTGCTGATGATAAAGATCATTCTCGCTTCATCAGAACCATACAACACATAATTTAAAACCCTTCCAATGACAAACACCGCTAAAAAAGCATATAAAATCGTATCAAGATCCGGAAAAACAAATCCAGAAAGAAAAACGATTACACAATCCAGCATCAAAAACAAAAATCCCGTTTTTAAATGTGGATTTTTCTTACGCAGAATTTTGATAATAATATCAGTTCCTCCCGTTGTCCCTCCTGCTTTAAACACACAGCCAATACTTACCGCTGCCATAATACTGCCTGCCATCACAGCCAAAAGCGGATCTTTTGTCAACGGCCCGAATGGTTCCAGTAAATTAGTAAATACTGATGCACCCACAATTGCCAATGCTGTTTTTACAATAAAACGGAGACCGAACTGCCAAAGTCCCAATAGCATAATGGGAACATTGATCAGAAAATATAACGTACCCGTTGGAATATTCGTTAGTCGATTTAAAATAACTGATATTCCCGTTACCCCACCCGGAGCCAGATTATTAGGATCTAAAAATAAACTGATCCCGCCTGCATATACAGCAGATGCCGCCAAAATAATCAAACATTCTTTTATAATTTTTCGTATTTTTTTCACAGCTTCCCCCTCTGTATTCCTCTTTTGCATCAAGAAAAATCGCCATTTCAACTTCTTTTCTGTTTATCGAGGATTACATCTTTCCTACACATCATTGCATACTCCAACTCCAAAAAGCCTTCTTGATCCAGCTGTTCAATAATTATGTCCAGCTCATCTACACTTCCGGAAGTAATGCCACATATAATATCCCATGAATTCCGGTTTTTTACAATCCATCTTAACAACTTTTTTTCAATCCAATCCCATTTTCCCACTTGGTAACTATCATACTTCATACGATCCATGTCTCGATTCCCTCTAGTTTTCTTTTTTAACACAGATTTTGTCTTCTGCTCCACTCTACTTCCAGTTTCCCAATTTTTATCGGTTTCTTTTTTCTGCAAACATCTTCCATGCTGCTTCTACTTCCATGTTTTGAATAGACTTCTGTTCTCTGTGCCTATCTTCCACTGTACTTCTATTTTTCATTTTTTAACAGCTATCATCACGATTTATACATGCCATTTTCGCTAGTATCTCACATTTTCTTCTTTTCATTCCTCCTGGCTTCTCAATAAACGAAAGGACGGACGTATTTTCTTCATGACACCTCTTTCTTTCCTTCTACATATATTACTACAGATATTTTTTCTGGAGGAATTCATTGTGAAACGATTTTTTTCCCTTTTTCTTATCTTATCAATGGCAATTCTTTTCGTATTCGGGGGCTGCACACAGAAAAAAAACTCCGTTAAAACGCATGTCGTTTTAAACGAAGTGGCACATTCTATTTTCTACGCACCGCAGTACGTTGCCATCGAAGAAGGTTACTTTGCAGAGGAAGGTTTGGATTTGGAGTTGGTGACCGGATACGGCGCAGATAAAACCATGACAGCACTTATCAGTGATGACGCGGATATTGGATTTATGGGCAGTGAGGCCTCTATTTACGCTTATGCCCAGGGGCAAAAAGACTATGCTGTTAATTTTGCACAATTGACACAACGAGCAGGTAATTTCCTCGTTGCACGAGAACCGATTGAAAACTTCTCTTGGGATTTATTAAAAGGCTCCTACGTACTTGGAGGTCGATCCGGTGTCGCCAGTATAGTAATGTAAATCTCGAGTCTATTATAATCATTTGTAACTG
>CAZTHP010000136.1:0-3613 GCA_964613155.1 uncultured Lachnospiraceae bacterium
AATTCGGGACTCGACCGCTACGATGGCTACTCGATGAAACACTATCACGTTGATGGAAGATCCTCGTATTTTTTGATGCCTCGTACTTCACAATTCCAGCCGGGCAGTACCTTTAAAACGGGTTTCGCTTTTTCCAAAAGCGCAGGTGCCGGGAAATCATGAACTACTTTTCCGTCAATTTCATAACCTACACATACCGGAATCTCATCCAGATATCCTAACACATCCAATACGGTCAGCGCGACTTCTGTAGTACCCTGAACACGACATCCATAGCGAGTTGCAACACAGTCAAACCAGCCCATTCTTCTAGGACGGCCTGTTGTTGCGCCAAATTCACCCTCGTCTCCGCCGCGGCGTCTTAATTCATCTGCTTCACTGCCAAAAATTTCACTGACAAATGCACCACCGCCTACTGCTGAGGAATAGGCCTTTACAACCGTTGTGATATTTTTAATTTCATACGGCGGGATACCTGCTCCCAGTGCCCCATAAGCTGCCAGTGTATGAGATGAGGTAACCATGGGATAAATCCCAAAGTCCGGATCTTTCAAGGAGCCCAGCTGACCTTCCAGCAGAATATTCTTGCCTTCTTTGATTGCTTCATGGAGATATAAGGATACATCACACACATAAGGCGCTACCATATCTCGATACTGATGCAGGGTTTCCATCAATTCTTCCGGAACTAAAGGCGGCTGATGGTACAGATTTTCCAGCATACAGTTCTTCAGAACGCAGATTTTCTCCACACGTTCTCGTAAAATCTCATCGTCAAATAATTCATTTACCTGAATACCGATCTTTGCATATTTATCCGAATAAAACGGTGCAATTCCCGATTTCGTTGAACCAAAGGATTTACCTGCCAGACGTGCTTCTTCACAGGTATCAAATAAAACATGATACGGCATCAGAATCTGGGTACGGTCTGATACCAAAATCTTCGGCTGCGGCACGCCTTTGCTGACAATTTCATTAACTTCTTCAAAAAGTTTCGGAATATTGAGGGCCACTCCGTTGCCGATAATACAAGTTGTATTCGGGTTAAATACCCCTGACGGAAGTAAATGCAGTGCAAATTTACCATAATCATTGATAATCGTATGTCCTGCGTTGCTGCCGCCCTGAAAACGAATGACAATATCCGCTTCCTGTGCAAGCATGTCTGTAATCTTGCCTTTTCCTTCATCGCCCCAGTTAGCACCTACTATAGCTCTTACCATATGACTGTTACCGTTACTGAAAACCGATAGAAAACAAAAACCTTGCTTTTTATCATGTTACTTGTTTACAGCAACTTCCTCCTTCTTTCCTCTTTTTATTCCGCGATCGATAATCAGTTGACAACTTCACGGAGTTTACCAGTTGAACAGCAGAAGGTTCAGGCATTCCTGAACCCCCAAAAAAATTTCGATAACAGTATATCTCATTCTTTCCGTAAAATCAATCAAAAAAATGTCCGTAAAATCCCGATAATCCCCCTCTTTTTTTCAAGAATTGTTCAAAAGCCCATGTATAATTTCCAAAAAGCAGGATATACTCTCTTTATACAAACGAAAAAAGAATACTTATCCTCCCCCTTAAAAAGCGCCCGACCGATGTATGTTTCACATCTGCCGAGCGCTTTGCTTTTTTACATAAGAATCTTAACCGATCTACTCACTGCGTCCTTTCACCAGTTTTACCGTCATCAAAAAGACCCATGCCATCACCGGGATAAATACGGTACAGTACAAGGCTGCATGGAACATCTGCCGCGCAAGCGGACTCTGCATCAGACTTAAAACCAGCGTCACAACGTACATACCGATCAAAAATACAATCGCGATCCAAGCCAAAATTTGCTTCCATGTTAACTTAGACTTTAATTTAGACATTAATCTCCGCCTTTACTCCTAAGATTTCTTTATATTTGCTTAAAACAGGTTCGATGACATCTTTCAGGAATTCTTCTACCTGCTCTTTGGAACGGCCGGTATAACGAGAAGGATCCATCGCCTTCTTCAAGTCTTCGAGATCCAGACCAAAGGAAGGATCTGCTGCGATCAGTTCCAGAAGGTTATTATCCAGACCATTCTGTTTTACATTCTTACCAGCTTCCATGGAAAGAGTACGGATCTTTTCATGCAGCTCCTGACGGTCTCCGCCCGCTTTAACCGCATCCATCATGATATTTTCTGTTGCCATAAAGGGCAGTTCAGCCATCAAATGCTTATAAATAACCTTATCATAGACAACCAGACCATCGACTACATTTAAGTAGAGATCTAAAATACCGTCTACTGCTAAAAATGCTTCCGGAATGCTGATTCGCTTATTGGCAGAATCATCCAAAGTACGTTCAAACCACTGTGTAGAAGCTACTAACATCGGATTCATCATATCTGCCATTACATAATTGGCAAGAGAAGCCATCCGCTCACAGCGCATGGGATTGCGCTTATAAGCCATTGCAGAAGATCCGATCTGATTCTTTTCGAAGGGTTCTTCTACTTCTTTCAAATGCTGCAGAAGGCGGATATCATTGGAAAATTTGTGAGCACTCTGTGCAATGCCAGCTAATACACTTAACACACGGCTGTCCACTTTTCTGGAATAGGTCTGACCCGATACCGGATAACAGCCCGGAAATCCCATCTTTTCTGCAATCTTCTGATCCAGCTGTTTAATCTTTTCATGATCTCCATTGAACAATTCCATAAAGCTTGCCTGTGTACCAGTCGTACCTTTGGAACCCAACAGGCGCAGACTGCCGATCAGATATTCCAGATCATCCAGATCCAGCTTCAGTTCCATCATCCACAGTGATGCACGCTTTCCAACGGTAGTCGGCTGTGCAGGCTGAAAATGGGTAAATGCCAGCGTAGGAAGGTCTTTGTATTGATTTGCAAATTTCGCCAGTTCTGCCAGTACATTGACCAGCTTTTTCTTCACCAGCTCCAGTGCTTCTGCCATAATGATCAGATCTGTATTATCCCCTACATAACAGGAAGTTGCACCCAAATGAATGATTCCTTTTGCTTTCGGACACTGTACGCCGTATGCATATACATGTGACATTACATCATGACGGACTAATTTTTCCCGCTCACGAGCTACATCATAGTTAATATCATCTTTGTGTTCCTTTAATTCATCGATCTGTTCCTGGGTGATACTGTCCAATCCCAGCTCATACTCAGCTTCTGCAAGTGCGATCCATAATCTTCTCCATGTACGGAACTTCTTGTCCTGTGAAAAAATGTACTGCATTTCCTTACTTGCATAACGCTCTGAAAGCGGACTTGTATATCTGTCTGTCATACTTTCCTATCCTATCCTTTCATACGACAATGCCTGTCCGATCATGGAATCTTAACCATCCTCATGACCATCCTTATGAATCATCAGCCGATGAGCAGGCACGTCTATTTCCTCTTTAATCCGAAAGTTCGCCTTCCGTGCACACTTTCATGTGAATTATAATACACTGTTTATCAAAAAACAATACTTTTTCTCCCGAAAGAAATGGAATGCACACCTGAAAGAAATGGAATGCACACCTGAAAGAAATGGAATCGTAAATGGAATACAGTTAGTGTATAATTTTAATTGGCAAAAATAAAGGGAA
>CAZTHP010000137.1:0-3410 GCA_964613155.1 uncultured Lachnospiraceae bacterium
AACAAAACAGGCAGTTCCATGGTTCATAAGATGTACGTAGAAGGCACACAGGAAGCAAATCCTAATGCCAAAACTGAGTACCAGGCTGCATTAAAAAAGGTTTTGGATTATGTGAATGCCTATAATGTAAATCTGTGTGCAGATGACGATCAGGATACGGCCAGAAATCTGTTAGATGAATTCGGCGACCATGCAAAAGTTGCAGAATCTACAGCTGCTATTGAAGCAATTTATGCGGATTATACAGCACAGCTGGAAAAATTGGCAGAATTTTCGGACGCAGAAAAAGCGGCTATGCAGCAGGAATATATTGCGAAGTTGCATGTAACTGATATCAGTGCCTATGAATTGAAAGCCGATATGGAAGCTGCTATTAAAGCAGGGGAAGAGGATATTCTGGCACAGACTACAAGACCTGGTATTAAAGAAGCTTGTGAAAAAGCACTGGCAGCTCTGGAATTTTGGATTCAAAAGGACGATGCGCGTCAGGAATTAAAGGCATATCGTGCAGATGAAATCCCAGAAGCGAAAAAAGCAGAATATACACAGGTTCTGGAAGAAAATCTGGCATTGCTGCTGCAGGCGACTAAAAAAACAGCTCTGGATGCAAATCTGAAAAAAGGACAGGGTCTGATCGATGCTCTGCTGGATTGGCCGGCAAAGGAGAATGGATTCTACCAAATTAAAACAGCAGAAAATCTGGAGTGGTTAGCACAGCTGCACAATGGCGGACTGAAGCTCCAGGAGAATACTGTAAATGCAGAACTGTGTAATGATATTGATTTAAGTACAATTTGTTCCGAAGAAATCGGAAGTTGGGTATCCATCCAGAATTATGGTGGTATTTTCGAAGGAAATGGCTATACAATCTCCAATTTATACAGCGATTGTGCATTATTTGGAACCGTAACCGGAACAATCCGCAATCTTACCGTAACCGGAACGGTAGAATCTTCCAAATCCGTTGCAGCAATCGTTCAGACATTACAAAAAACTGGTGTAATTGACAACTGTATCAATAAGGCAGCTGTTACCGGACTTGGCGGTGCAGCAGGTATTGTAAATTACAATACAGCTGGTACTGTACGGAATTGTGTCAATGAAGCGACGATTACTGGTATGCGTAATGTAGGCGGAATTTCTGCCAGCAATGCTTCTTACGTATCGAGTATAAATGGTGTTATCAAACAAAAAGATATTGGTAAGATGATTGCCTGCCGAAACACGGGTAAGATCATTTATCGTGTAAATACCACCAATAGCTGGAGCAGCGGAGAATGTGCCGGAGGTATTACTGGTGGTTGTGGTTCCGATCTGCTGTACTGCTGGAACAGCGGTGACGTAGTGGCCGTTTATCCTGAAGGTACAGAAGGTCTGAGTGATTCGAAAACGGCGCTGATCCTGGGAGGCGTTGCCGCTACTGTTGGTCAGTATGCGACCGTAGTAGGCTGCTACAATACAGGTACTGTTACTCGTGAAGGAAAGGAATGGAGTTCCTATAAAGTTGGTGCTGTGATTGCTAGTTTAAATGCAAATGCAGTAGTAGCAGGAAATTATTATTTGAAGAATATTTGTAGCGAAATGTGTCCTTCTGGTATTGGCGGACAGGAGACGGATACAGCAGATGTAACAACTGCAATGCCCGATGATCCGGCTGCATGGAGCTTAGAAGAAGTTTGGAAGATGAATTCTGGTAACGGTTTGATCGAAGGAAGCAGCCAGTGGGCATTATCCAGTGCAGGTCCGGTTTATGCAGATGATGATACCGCTGGTGTATATCGAGTTGGCTTTACACAGGATCAGAAGGGTTACGTTGCACTGGAAAGAGGCAAAAAGACTTTTGAAAACGGCTACGAAATCACCACTGGTCGTAAGGTTTATAAGATTTCCATTAAAGAAAAAGGATATTCCTTTGCCAAACTGATCGTGAACGGTGAAAATGAGTTAGATAGTGCAGGAACCGATACGACGTATTATTTTGTTGCGCGTGGTGATCAGGATGTGGTGTTAAACGTAGGTGTTACGAATCCGAAAGCAGCAGCAGCATGTAAGAAAGCAATTGAAGCGATTGGTGAAGTTACGAATTTAAGCAAAGATGCGATTACAAAAGCCAGAACCGCATTTGATGCGTTAAGCCCTTATGATCAGGGACAGCTGAAAGAAGAACTGGAAACATTAGAGAATGCAGAAGCAGTATTGGCTGATTTGGAAAAATTCACGATGGGTCTTTCAGAACTGGAATATGTTTATGACGGACAGGAAAAAACACCTGCTGTAGAAGTCCATGTGATGAAAGAAGTTACACCGGAGGAACCCCTTCCGGAGGAAAGCAAAGCTGATGTTGAAAATGCAAATGAAAGCACAGGTGAAGCTGGAACGACAGAACCTACAGAACCCGCAGAGCCTGTATTCGAAAAAGTGCTCTTGGTTAATGGAACCGATTATACCGTTGCATATGAAAATAATGTCAATGCAGGAACTGCACGTGCTGTAGTGACTTTACTGGGTGAATACGAAACAACCGGAAAACTGGCACAGGAATACACCATTACACCGATTGATATCAGCAAAGCTTCTGTGAAACTGGAAAAGACAGCCTATAGCCATACGGGAAAAGCAATCGTTCCGAAGGTAACGGTTTCTCTGAGCAAAGATGTAACATTAAAAGCAGGTACCGATTATAAAGTAACCTGCAAATCAAATGTAAAACCGGGTACCGCAAAGGTTACGATTAAAGGAATTGGCAATTATGCTGGAACCATTCAGAAAACCTTTGAAATCCGTGCAGCGAAGAAACAGACCTATACCGTTGGAAGTCTGAAATATCAGGTAACGAATGCAAGTACAAAGAGCGGTACAGTAACAGTAACAGGTGTGAGCAAGAAAACCTTAACAAAAGTATCCATTCCGAGTACAGTCAAGATTGGTAATTACAGCTACAAGGTAACCGCAGTTGGTTCCAGTGCATTGAAAGGCTGTACATCACTCACAAGTGTAACAATCGGAAGCAATGTCAAAGAAATTGGCGCAAATGCATTCTATGGCGATAAGAAACTGGAAAAGATTACAGTCAAGAGTACCAAGATTACAACAGTGGGCAAAAACGCACTGAAGGGAATTTCTTCTAAAGCAGTGATCAAAGTACCGGCTGATAAACTGAAATCCTATCAAAAAGTGTTTGCGAAGAAAGGTCAGTCCGTTTCGGTAACGATTAAGAAGTAGAGGAGAGCACAGATGAAGAAACAAGCAGTAATAAAAAGATTGCTGACCATGGGGTTGGCGTTATCTCTGGTAATCCAGGGAGAAGGTGCTGTGCTGACTGCCCGGGCAAGTGAACTGGCAGAGACACAGCAGCAGGAAAGTACTGTAGAAAGCGGCTGGGATGGAACCGCAGCAACCGCCTTTGCTGG
>CAZTHP010000138.1:0-3322 GCA_964613155.1 uncultured Lachnospiraceae bacterium
CACGTCTGAAAGATACACGGTTTTCCAGCTGCTGAGCGATATTTTCAGCAACCAGCTGAGCATCTTTGTCAGGTCTTTTTACTTCTTTGATATCGATGAAAAGCTTGTTAGGAGTCATTTTCTGAACTCTAGCTTTTAATTTTTCGATTTCAGCGCCGCCTTTACCAATTACATAACCAGGTTTTGCTGTATAAATGATCAGTTTTACTCTGCCAGCAGCTCTTTCGATTTCGATTTTGGAGATGCCTGCGGAATATAATTCTTTTTTAATAAACTTTCTCAGCTTGTAATCTTCTACCAGATTATCAGCGAAGTCTTTCTCTGCATACCATTTAGAGTCCCAATCTTTGATTACACCGACTCTTAAACCATGAGGATTAACTTTCTGTCCCATTATGCCCCTCCTTATTATTTCTGATCCAGAACTACGGTAATGTGGCTTAATCTCTTTTCGATTCTGTAAGCTCTACCCTGTGCTCTGGGTCTGATTCTCTTCATGATCGGTCCGTTGCTTGCATAACATTCAGCAATGTACAGATCTTTTCTGTCCATACCGTTGTTGTTTTCAGCGTTTGCGATTGCTGATTCAAGTAATTTCTTGATTACGGATGAAGCATATCTGGGGTTATAATTTAAAATACCAAGTGCTGTTTCAACATCTTTGCCTCTGATAGCATCTAAGACGAAGCAAGCTTTCTGAACAGGCACTCTGGCATAGGATAATTTTGCGCTAGGTCTTGTATCTTTCTGAGCGTTTCTCTCTCTCTTATACTGGGATCTATGTCCTTTTGCCATGGTGTTTCCTCCTTTCTGAAATCAGACTAACGTCTGGTTTTCTTTTCGTCTTTACCATGTCCTCTATAGGTTCTGGTTGCTACAAATTCACCTAATTTGTGGCCAACCATGTCTTCTGTTACATATACCGGTACATGTCTTCTGCCATCATGAACAGCAAATGTATGTCCTACGAATGAAGGGTAGATAGTAGAACGACGGGACCAAGTTTTGATAACCTCTTTCTTGTCCGCTTTGTTCAGAGCATCTACTTTCTTTAATAAGCTCTCATCTGCAAAGGGCCCTTTCTTTAATGAACGTGCCATAGTTACCTCCTTAAATTGTCAAAGCTGCTTATTTACCGTCTCTACGTCTTACAATATATTTGTTAGAGTGTTTCTTCTTGTTTCTCGTCTTTAAGCCGAGTGCAGGTTTACCCCAAGGAGTGCAGGGACCAGGACGGCCGATACCACACTTACCTTCACCACCACCGTGAGGATGGTCATTCGGGTTCATTACGGAACCACGAACTGTGGGTCTGATACCCATATGACGTTTACGACCAGCTTTACCAATATTGATAAGGGCATGTTCACCATTACCTACAACACCAACAGTTGCTCTGCAGTTGATGGGGATCATTCTCATCTCACCAGAAGGAAGTCTCAGCGTAGCGTATTTGCCTTCTTTAGCCATCAGCTGTGCAGCAGTACCAGCAGCACGAACTAACTGACCACCTTTACCAGGATACATTTCAATGTTGTGTACCATGGTACCGATCGGGATATTTGCTAAAGGTAAGCAGTTACCGATCTTAGCTTCTGCTTCAGGACCGTTGAAAACTTTCCAGCCAACCTGAAGTCCTTCAGGAGCAATGATATATCTCTTTTCGCCATCTAAGTAGCTGATCAGAGCGATGTTAGCACTTCTGTTAGGATCGTATTCGATAGAAACAACTTTTCCAGGAATACCATCTTTATATCTCTTTGTATCGATAATTCTGTATTTTCTTCTGCTTCCACCACCATGGTGTCTTACAGTAATTTTACCCTGATTGTTACGACCAGCGTTCTTCTTCAGAGAAACTACCAGAGATTTCTCAGGAGTTGTCTTTGTGATTTCAGCGAAATCAGAACCGGTCATGTTTCTTCTGGAGGGTGTATAGGGACGATATGTCTTAATACCCATTGTCTTATCTCCTTTCGGTAAACATCTTTTCAATGTTTCGATTTATCATGACTTTTCAAGTTAATGTCATATAGTTGTGAGGCCTTTTGTCCTGCGGAGTATAAGCGCCTCACCAGGTCTTACAGAGAACCGTAGATATCGATCTTCTTGCTGTCAGCGGACAGAGTAACGATCGCTTTCTTTACAGCAGCAGTTTTACCAACTGTTCTGCCGCGTCTCTTTGTCTTTCCATCAAGGTTCATGGTGTTAACTTTAACAACCTTTGTACCTTCGAACATTTTTTCAACCGCTTCCTTGATCATGGTCTTGTTTGCATCAACATGAACCAGGAAAGTATATTTGTTAGCTTCGTCCATTTCAAAACCAGTAGCTTTTTCAGTTACAACGGGTTTTAAGATAACGTCATAATATTTGATATCAGCCATTATGCATATACCTCCTCGATCTTAGCAACGCCACCCTTTGTAGTAACAACTGCGTCGTATTTCAGGATGTCGTATGTGTTGATTGTATTAACCTGAGCAGTTACAACACCGGGAATGTTTCTTGCAGAAAGGATAACCTTTTCATCCATTTCGGGTAATACGATGATTGCTTTTTCAACTTTCAGCGCATCCAGAACTGCTTTCATATTTTTAGTTTTGATTTCTTCTAATTTCAGTTCATCTAATACGAAGAACTTGGAATCCTGAACTTTGGAAGTCAGTACAGACTTCATAGCCAGTCTTCTTTCTTTCTTGTTCAGTCTGATGGAGTAATCTCTCGGCTTGGGAGCGAATACTACACCACCACCTGTCCACTGAGGAGATCTTGTGGAACCCTGTCTTGCATGACCGGTACCTTTCTGTCTCCAGGGTTTTCTTCCGCCACCACTTACTTCGGAGCGGGTTTTGGCACTCTGTGTGCCCTGACGTTTATTAGCAAGCTGAGCAACAACAACTTCATGTACTACGTGTTCGTTAACTTTAACGCCAAAAACAGCATCGTTCAGTTCCATAGTACCAACTGTTTCGCCCTGCATATTGTAAACAGCTACGTTTGCCATTATTAGTTCCTCCTTTCTTGAAAAGCATTATTTACCGGATTTAACGGTTTCTCTCAGAGTAACTAATGCTTTTTTAGGTCCCGGTACAGAACCTTTTACTAAAATCAGACCTGCTTCTGCATCTACTCTTACAACTTCCAGATTCTGAACAGTTACTTTAACGTGTCCCATCTGACCAGGCATCTTTTTGCCTTTGAATACGCGGCCGGGAGTTGTTGCAGAACCGTTGGAACCTGCATGACGATGGAACTTAGAACCATGAGCCATAGGACCTCTGTGCTGTCCGTGTCTCTTGATCGCGCCCTGGAAGCCTTT
>CAZTHP010000139.1:0-3102 GCA_964613155.1 uncultured Lachnospiraceae bacterium
CCTCAAATGCTTGTGCAAGCACAGCATTTTCATCGCTACTCGCGTAAATAAAAAAGCTGCTTACGGAAACGGGTAAAGTTCCATAAGCAGCTTTTTTTGCGCTTAAAATTTGGAAATAACTGGCAGAAAATCGCAACCTGTCTTGGAAATTTTCCACTAGTTCTTTTAAATTCGAAACAACTGGCAGAGGATCGTGCTATTTGGGTGTTTTCAGGTAATAAACGAGATATTCGATAAATTCACGATCTGCTACACTTTGCACGGGATTAATATTAAAGTTTGCCTTAATCTTATTGAATCGGAAAATCAAGGTGTTTTTATGAATACCTAATTCCTGACTGGCAGCGTTCATATTATAATTGTGCCGCTGGAGGGTATCCAGAGTTTCGATGATCCGATGCGTATATTCTTCATCAATATTTTCAGCCACTGCATTGTAAATACGGTGGAATTCCGGCAGCGGTGTGATATTTTTGACATAGCTGCCGATGTTATCATAAAAATAATAAATCTGCGCATAATTACGTTCTGAAATCTTTTCAGAAGAACCCAGAAGCTGGGTCGTGTCCTCCAGCTGATTCAGCAGCCAAAGGCAGTGATTAAAACTGCTTCGGTAATAGCTGAGGCGGTTCTGGAAGGTACCGATTAAACAAGAGCAGGATAAAGGCTGGTCAGGATTGGCATGGATTGCAACTTCATCTAATACACCTTTTAAAAATTCCTGGATTGTTGCACGATAATTTTCAAACAGTGCTTCATCACTCATGTCCGGGAAATTTTTAAAGACCAGTACCTGGCCGATCGTCAATTTAATGACAATATCCTGATCGGAAGCTCTGCTGCAGCATGCGACTAATGTGTTGGTAAAATCATGCTGCGTATCCATATGGCAGGTGATCAGGATGGGAATACGCTTCATATCAATGCGGTAGCCCAGCTGTGTGCTGAGGAATGATAATTCTGAGCGGGTATGGGCAGTATCTTCATAAAGAAGCATGTGGATAAACTGTGTGCGAAGATTTCCACGGTAGTTGTCATTGTTTTTATCCAGCTCATATTCCAGCATCTGCTCCAGTGCGATCCGGAGAAGGGAAATCATATCCCGAATTTCGTAGGGATTACCATTCAAGCCAATTACGCCTATCTTTTCGCCGTGGTGCAGAACCGCAGAGTTTACACCGTATTGAACACCAATATAGTTATTGGCATCGTGTTCGGTCAAAATCATGATATTGTCGGTTTTTAAAATCTTGTAAGCAACTTCATGAAAAGCGCCGATACGAGACTTATCACTGCTGGCGATTACAATACCTTTTTCATTCATGATATTGATCTGATAAGGGATATACTGAATAAAACGTTTGATAAAGCTATCCGCTAATTCCGTAGTTAACATAATTTCCTCCTGGAAAACTGGCTGCATCAGTAACGAGGAATAGGAGATTATGAGTGAGGAATGAGGAAAATCTCCTAAATCTGAGCAGCCAGATGTATAATTATACCTAATTATATCATAGCATAGCTTTCGAAATTCTACAATGGGTGAAAAGAATAAAAGAAAATGTAATTTTTGAAAAAAATAAGATGAATTTTGATGTTAAACGGCGATTTGAGATGGAAAAGAGAAAAAAATAATGTTTTTTTTAGTAAAAATGAGAAAAAAGAATCGTCAAAACGCTTAAAATACAGCAATTTAAAGTATTATATTTACAAATAAAAAGGAAAGTTGTATAATCGGAGCGTAGTCGTTTTAGAGCAGACAGATGTTCTTGGTGCAGATACTGTCACGGCATGAACGAGTACGGATGACAGCTGGAAAAGCACAGATGTATGAGAGCGCAGATATGCGAGTGCAGATATGAATACATGGGTGTGAGAGCGCAGATGTACGAATGCGATGTGTGAGTGCAGAGGTATGAGTGCTGATACGAATGCATGGATGTGTGTGCAGATATGAAATGCAGATGTGCAGCGGTTGGTCGTCCGATATGGAAAAGCCTGCGGCGGCAGGTATGTATATTATAGGAAATGAGGAAATGGTATGAGCTACACAGAGGAAATTTATGCAAGAGTTATCGAACAAAATCCCGGTGAACCGGAATTCCACCAGGCAGTAAAAGAAGTATTGGATTCTTTGAAGCTGGTTATTGATGCCAATGAAGACGAATATAGAAAACTTGGTATTTTAGAGCGTATGGTTGAGCCGGAACGTATTATTTCTTTCCGCGTACCGTGGGTAGATGACCAGGGTAAAGTTCAGGTGAACAAAGGTTATCGTGTGCAGTTTAACAGTGCGATCGGACCTTACAAGGGAGGTCTGCGTTTCCACCCTACAGTAAATGAATCTGTACTCAAATTCCTCGGTTTTGAGCAGATTTTTAAGAACTCTCTTACAGGTCTGCCTATGGGCGGCGGCAAGGGCGGAAGTGATTTCGACCCCAAAGGAAAGAGCGATAACGAGGTCATGCGCTTCTGTCAGAGCTTTATGACTGAGCTTTACAGACATATCGGCCCGGATACGGATGTTCCCGCAGGAGATATCGGCGTGGGTGCAAGAGAGGTCGGATATATGTTCGGCTAGTATAAGCGCCTTACAAATGAATTTACCGGCACATTTACAGGAAAAGGTCTTACTTTTGGAGGCAGCCTTGCCCGTACACAGGCAACAGGCTATGGACTTTGCTACTTTACGGCTGCTGCACTGCGCGAGATGAAGGGAGAAAGCTTTGAGGGTAAAACAGTGGTTGTATCCGGTTCGGGAAATGTTGCTATTTATGCAAACGAAAAGGCAACTCAGCTTGGCGGAAAGGTAGTTGCAATGTCCGATTCCAACGGCTACATATATGACCCCAAGGGCATTGATCTTGCTGTTGTAAAGCAGATTAAAGAGGTTGAAAGAGGCAGAATCAAGGAATATGCAGCGAGAGTTCCCGGTTCTGAATATCATGAGGGCTGCAAGGGAATCTGGGGAATTAAGTGCGATATTGCTCTTCCCTGTGCAACACAGAACGAGCTTGACATTGAAGGTGCACAGAAGCTTATTGCCAATGGCGTAATCGCTGTCTGCGAGGGTGCAAACATGCCTACAACTCCCGATGCAAC
>CAZTHP010000140.1:0-491 GCA_964613155.1 uncultured Lachnospiraceae bacterium
TTTAATAATTTTTACCTCCTTACATGTTGTAGTATTGCTATCCCAATCAACAACTTTTATACATTCTAAAACAGTTGTATCTTTATTCGGATATCTTGTTGTTATCTTAGCATAACCGTGAGGGTAAAATTCAAAATCAATCGTCTTTCCTTCATCACCTTTTATATCATGAACATTATTATTACGTCCGCTATATTCAACCCCATTATATAAAACCGTTAATGTGTTAATTGGTTCATCACTATGTTTCAGACTTTCACGCCTCAATTGCTGTTCATAGTTGACAACATATTGTTGATTCTGGTCATCAGTTATAACAACTTCAAACTTATACGCCTTCTCACCCTTACCAACTTTTTTATATACAATATTTGTGTAACACCACGTTGGTTGATTTTCCGGCTCTAATCTTTCCGTTGATGTTCGTGTCGTTATCTTTATCATTGCCGCATAATTTACCACATAACTTTTTGGTTTCATGTATATTCCCC
>CAZTHP010000140.1:501-3062 GCA_964613155.1 uncultured Lachnospiraceae bacterium
CCTTAATGCTAAAGTTTTATATACAGAATTACAACTCATAAAGTTCGGATCTAACTTAAATTCATATCTTCCATTATTTACATACCCTCCGATAGCGTTAAATTGTTGTTCAACATAAAACTGAGGTGATGAATTTTTAAGTGTATCGTTCATTAACTTATTTAATTTCGATTTCTTGCTTGGTTGATGAGCTTTGTAAAATTTATTAAACATTTTATTCGTCGGTCTCATTGAAACATGACTCGGTCTTTCCTGAGCATTAATTAAATCAGTAACGTAACCAATTCCATCCATCATTGGACAATATGTTCTTTCTTCGTATGATCTTCCATCTTTAAAGAAATTTAATGTTTGTGTCATTTTAATAAATATAAAAATGTTAGAATCAAAGATTAATAGATTAATGAAACGGACAGTTGAGAAAAATAAATCTGAACTTGATGGTGGTCAGATTGACCCATTCTGTGATGAACTTCAATTTGGCAAAAATGGTTTATATCTTTTCATAGCTCCACAAGGAGGTGGTAAATCATACAACATAGCGAAATTTATTCTCATGACTGAAAACATGAACGCTAGACCTTTTTATAATTCAATTATATATTGTTCAACTAGTGACGGATTGGATAAAACGCTAGATGTATTTAGAAGTAAATTTAAAACAGATGTGAGATATATTGATGAACAACGATTACTTCCATTCATTGAGCATTACATTAAACGACAAAAACATTTTTATTCGATGATGAAATACTTGAACTCAAACGGGAAAGTAACCGATAAAACATTAAATGAGTTATTTAAGAAACACGGATGTTATAACAAAGTTAAGGAGTATAAATACATAGCGCGAAAAATAAATGAATATGGAAATCCACCGTATCCGAATAATATGTTGTTAATATTGGATGACTTCCTCGGTTCTGATTTATTGGAATCGAAAAAGTCCCCATTAGTTAAAGTATTAACGAAACTCAGACATTACAACATCACGACGATAATATCACAACAATCAACGAAAGGCATCGGTCGAACAGTTAGAAGATTAGCCAGTGATTGTGCTTTATGGAAAGGAATCGGTTTTGATGATTTTATGGATTTAATGAAGGAAATACCCGTCAAAGCTGATAAAGATTATTTATGGAATTTATACAACTCATTGAAAAATAAACATGACTTTGTAGAATTTCACTTTCATTGCGACACTTATAAAGTAAATCGTTTTTAACTCATTCATCATCTTCGTCAATGTTTGCCCTTCGTCTAACGTAATTTTCAATATAAGCTCTTTGGTCATGTAAAGCGTCGGCGACATGATTTGAATCTGTATCTATTGATTTTCCAAGTTTAAAATCAATTTCTGATTTTTCCTTAATTAATCGTCTCAGTTCTTCATCATGGTTAAATTTATCGTTCAATTCGTTAATTTTCATAAATTCTTTTCCTTTCCTTTCTCGTTTTAATGCTTCAATATTTTTAGGTTTACATTCCATTAATTCTTTGTTCGTTTGGTCTCTAGCTTTAATCATTTGTTCTAAAAGTTCTTTGTTATAAGCAATTTTTGTCGAAATCTTTTCTTTAAATGTTGGATCTCTTGAATATTTCATTGCCTGCATAGCATTAGCAATATCGTTATTTTTCTTAATTATTTTTGTGTTCATGTTAAAAATTGAACTCTCAAGTTCCTGACTTCTCCTACTATTAAATATGGCTTTCTCTAATCTTCTCTCCGGCGAAACTTCTCCGTATTGTTCAAATATTTTTTCCATTCTATCATTAATTTTATCGTTAATATCTTTCCTACGACTTATTAAATCAAATGCTTCCTCTTCTTCTTGTCGAAGCTTTTCTTCATTTGCTTCATTCATCATTTGTTTAATTTTCATTTTTGCCGCTGTATCGAGAACTTGTTCGAAACTTTCATTTACCAAATCATTCGCTTTCCGTTCTGTTAAATCTTGATTATCTGTTGGTGTTGTATGTGCTAATGGTTCGTTATCGAATGCTTTTTCACGAAACTCTTTCGGTGGTGTTCCTTGACCTTTTCCTAATGGTTTTAGTTGTTTTGGAGTTGTCGGGACATGTTGTGACGTTGGTGAATCACTCGATATTTTGCTTTCAAATGATGATGTGGTGGATTTACTCAAAGTTATTTTCGGCGGTGATGTTAAAGCATTTGTTAATTTACTTTCAACTCTATCTAAAATTGTATCCCTGAATATTTCCCTTTCTCTTCTTTGTATTTCGTTATTGTCGAGCTTTTCGTGTTCCCCTAATGTTTCCAATTGAAGTTTAGATTTTGCCGTGCTACGTTGAACTTTAAACAGATCGTCATTTTCATTAATGTCGAATTTACTAGGTTTTACATTTGTTCCTTTTGATATCATCCTTGCCATAATTTCACCCTTATCACGACGAGCTACAATGTCATCATCGACTTTATTATACATATAATGAAGTTGATTTTTTAACATATCTATTTCTCGTTGTTTCGCAATGTCTGCCATGATTTCTTCCTTCGATAATTCTTTATGTTGTTGTGTTGGTTGTGTTATAATTGT
>CAZTHP010000141.1:0-3031 GCA_964613155.1 uncultured Lachnospiraceae bacterium
GTTCATCCGACCGGTGAATCTTTGTCGGGAGACTCAAGATTCCGAGAGCTTATTTGTTTTTCGTCAAGCTTTTTCAGGTAATTCATTAGAAGCACAGATTGTATTTTGTGTCACAGCTTTTGCAAATCATATTTCCTGGTTTTTTGCAAATGGTGTTTCTAATGAAAACAATCTGTTTGCTGTTCAAATTAGATGAATGAATTTGAAAGAAAATGAAGCTTTCTGAATTTCTGAACTTATAATACCATCAAAAAACGTTAAAGTCAATCAAAAACGGTCAAAAATAATAGACAGGATTTTGCTGAAAAATAAGGGAAAAATTGTGTAATCTGTTGTATTTGTCCTATTTTCTGGGAAAGATGGCTGTATTA
Source organism: uncultured Lachnospiraceae bacterium (assembly GCA_964613155.1). GTDB lineage: Bacteria > Bacillota > Clostridia > Lachnospirales > Lachnospiraceae > TWA4. Next base: position 372 of record CAZTHP010000141.1, read on the forward strand.
TAAATTTGCGGCGAAAGCCCACACGCTTGCGTGTGGGAGGAAAGCCGTTTTTCTTTTTCTTGACATCTACGTAGAATAGATATATATAATCTATGTATAATTAAAATACAGAAATGAAAGGATGATTGCGTGGATTGATACACAATCGTGGAAATTAAAAGAATGATTGCGTGAATTGATACAGCAATTGCGAAAAGTGAAGCAATAATTGCGTGAATTGATAGAATTCTTGTTTGAATTGAAACTGGGAGGATGAAAACTTATGCTGACAGAAGAACGGAAAAATCAGATTTTAAAGCTGGTAGAACAGAATGGCGGAGCATCTGTGCAGGAATTAATGGCGTTGCTGAATGCTTCTGAATCAACAATTCGACGGGATTTGAATGAATTAGACCGAAAAGGGCTGCTTTTAAAGGTACATGGCGGAGCAATGTCTATTTCCAAAAATATTACGGCAGATTCTTCTGTGTCCGAAAGAATGGATTTAAATCGGGACAAAAAAATTCAGATTGCGCGTTATGCTGCGTCTTTGATAACGGAAAAAGATGTGGTTTTTTTAGATGCCGGTACGACAACGGGATTGATACTGGATTATCTGACAGTGAAAAATACGATATTTGTAACAGATGCAATTGATCATGCGAAAAAGCTTTGTACACTTGGTTATCAGGTATATATGCCGGGTGGTCTTGTAAAAATCCGGACAGAAGCACTTACGGGAAATACAACATGTGAATATCTGAAAAAATTTCATTTTACAAAAGCATTTCTGGGAACCAATGGTGTCACGATCAAGGAAGGCTTTACAACACCTGATATTCAAGAAGCAGCGGTAAAAGAAACCGCTGCGCAGCATACGCGGGAATGCTATATTCTCTGCGATTCCTCAAAATTTGATAAAATCTCTACGGTTACATTTGCGGAGTTTACAGCTGCCCATGTTATTACCGATTCGGATGCGCCGAAAGTCTATCAAAAGTGTGAAAATCTGATTATTTTATGATAAAGAAAGTGTCAATTAATAAAGTATGAACTGATAAAGTACGAACTGATAAAGTATGAACTGATAAAGTACGAACTGATAAAGTATGAGCTGATAAAACACGAATTGATAAAGCACGAATTGGTAAAGTACGAGCTGATAAGTACAAATTGGTAAAGTATGAATTGATAAAGTATAAATTGGTAAAGTAGGAGCTGATAAGTACGAATTGATAAGTAGGAGCTGATAAAGCACGAACTGATAATTACGAATTGATAAAGCACGAAGACTCGATTGTGTTGTAATCTACGATCCTCTGGACTGAATCTTCTTTTTTTCGCATATGATGAAAAAAGCAAGCAATCAGGGCAGGGGATTTTATTTTGTTTGATAAAAAAGGGGAAAATAAAGAAAAAAAGCCAGAAAGTTTATGGAAAAGATGGCGAGTCAAAGAGTCAGGAAGTCAACAGCCAGGAATGGTTGTAAAAGAACAGAGAAGCCAACAGCAACAGAATAAATTGCAGCAGAGTCAACAGCAGGGAAAGGTTGAAAACGAGCAAAAACTGTTAAAACGGATGGGATATGAAATTTTAATGGGGCTTTTGATGTTACTGCTTTTGACAGGAATTAATCTGGGGATGCGGGATTATTCAAAAGCAGGACAGAGGAAAGAAGCGGGAGGAAAAAATCATCAGCCTTGTGTGGTTTTAGATGCGGGACATGGGGCGGATGATCCAGGGAAAATTGGCTGCAATGATGCAAAAGAGAAAGAAATCAATTTGGCGATCGTGCAAAAGTTAAAAATATTTTTGGAGGCACAAGATGTAGAAGTGATCTTAACGAGGGATTCAGATGAACCTTTGTATGAGTCCTCTGCTTCTAATAAAAAAATGTCCGATATGCAGGCTCGGATTTCGCTGATTGAAAAGACCGCTCCTGATCTGGTGGTAAGTATCCATCAAAATAGCTATCATCAAAGCGATGTATACGGTCCGCAGGTTTTTTATTACAAAGCCTCAGAGAAAGGTAAGAAAGCAGCGGAAATTTTACAGAAGTCTTTTGATGGATTAGAGGAAATTGAAAACCGCCGGGTTGCAAAGGCGAATGATAATTATTATTTGTTGCTACATACTTCTGTTCCAATGGTGATCGCAGAATGCGGTTTTTTGAGCAATCCCAAGGAAGCGGATTTGTTGATTCAGGATACTTATCAGGAAAAAATAGCCTGGGTTCTGCATTTAGGAATCTTACAATATTTGAATCAAGAGGATATAAAACCGTGATAAAACAGTAGGAGAAAACTTCATCAGAGTACAGAGATAAACTACAAATGTAAACTACAGAAGCAAACTATGGAAGCAAATCACAGAAGCAAACTACAGAGGTAGACTATAGGGATAAACTACAGAGGTAGACTACAGAGGTAGACTATAGAGGTAAACTACAGAAGCAAACTACAGAGGTAGACTATAGAGGTAAATCACAGAAGCAAACTATAACAGCTAAATGCAGTAACAAAATACAGAGTTAAAATGCAACAGCTAAATACAGCAACAAAATGTAACGACAAAATACAGCGGAATCGTATCTTGTAAAAGAAAAATACATAAGGTATAATAAATTTTACAATGAATGTGTGAAAAGCCCACTCCTTTAGGGGTGGGATGGATAGCACTAT
>CAZTHP010000142.1:0-3031 GCA_964613155.1 uncultured Lachnospiraceae bacterium
AATCAAAGAGAGTTCAGGAAAAAGTAGGATTTACCTATCATCATACCTGCAATGAAGTACCAGTTCCACTGATGAATGAGGTCAGAATTGGACATACCAACATCATGAAAAGAGCAGATTGGGAGAGGCTGTCATCCAATGTCACGGAATTACAATGACAGCATGGATACCGGAAGATGCGGATGAAAAACATAAAATATTTATCGAGAAAGCGGAAAAAGAATTCAAACTAAAATACTCGCACAGTCAAGTGGTTTCTTTTCTGTTTGGATGGATGTTTTTAAGGTGTCGTTTTTACGGCACCTTTTATCATGCATGTAGGATCTTTGTGAAAATTTTATAGAGAAAGAATGCTATTGTTTTAGAAAACAAGGGGATAAGGAGAAAAAATTTAAATTTAGACTATTTTCTTACCCTGATTTTGATAAATCATTAGATGAACAGATGGCAGATGCCCAAAAGGAAGAAAGCTACGATGGAAGGCATCAAAAATGTGATGGGATATTTTGGAAAATCTGATAAAATAATTGAGGAAATAATGGCAATCAATCGTGGATGCACGGTGTATGATGCACTTACAACATATTTGAATCAAATGTCTGCTGAAAAGCCTGGATTGCGTATGCAGTATTATAATATGGTTAGAAACATTCTCTTTGCGTTGCTGATCGTAAATGAATTGATGAGTCAAGAAGAGCTCGAAAAGCATCTTGAGTATGAAAAAGAAATTTTTATGTGTTATGATGTTCAATGGATCAATGAACAAGCAGAAAATTTCAAAAAAAGTATGATGAAAAAAGAAAGCTAGATGAAGAAATAAGACTTGCTTATAAGAGGAGGTAATTTGTCATGTATAATCCACAGCTGGAAACATTTCTTCGTGCAGCAGATGCAGGAAGTTTTAATAAGGCAGCAGAGGAGTCTTATATTACACCGGCTGCGGTGATCAAGCAGATAAATGCTCTGGAAAAGGAGATAGGTGTGAAGCTGTTTGTCAGAACACATCGCGGCATTACATTGACACCGGCTGGGAAATCTTTTTATCAGGACAGTCGTTATATAATCGGCTATTGCAAAGATTCGATCGTGCGGGCAAAAAATGCCATGCAGAAAGATTCGCTGGTGGTGCGTGTGGGTTCCTCACCAATCACTCCAGCACAGTTTTTGATGCAATACTGGCCAAAAATCCAGGAATATTGTCCGGATATGAAATTTCAGATTGTACCGTTTGAAAATACGGAGGGAAATGCTAGAGAAATTTTGCAGAATCTTGGACAAAATATCGATGTGGTGGCAGGGATTTTTGATGATACCTTATTAGATCTTCGGAAGTGTATGGGGTTTGAATTAACAAGGGAACCCTTCTGCTGTGCGGTTTCCAGACAACATCCACTTGCAGAAAAAGACAGACTTACCATAGAAGATCTCTATGGACAAAATCTGCTGCTGATGCATCGCGGCTGGAGCCATTATGTAGATGTTTTGAGAGATGAAATCTGGCAGCATCACAAACAAATCCATATCGTGGATTTTGATTTTTATGATGTGGATATTTTTAATCGTTGTGAGAACAGTAAAGATGTTTTACTGGCGATTTCGGGCTGGTCCAGTGTGCATCCATTATTGAAAATTATTCCTGTAGAATGGGAACATCGCATTCCGTATGGGCTATTGTATTCACCTACACCATCGGATTCGGTCATAAAACTGTTGGAAGCAGCTCAATTTTCTATTACAAAATAAAATACAGTTATTACCATTTGGTATCAACTAATAAACGAAACGGGACTTCTGAGGAGGTCTCGTTTTCTTTATAATAGAAATGGTGATGCTATGAGAAAAGGATTAGAATTATTTTGTATGTTAATCTTTGGTTTCACGGTGTTGCTGGTGGGATGTGGTGCTGTTCAAGCAGAAAAGAAAGGGACTGCAGAAGTTATGACAAGTGGAAATGAGAAGCCGCAGTTTTATACGGCAGACAGCAGGATTAAAGAAGTAATTCAGGATTCTTCGTTCGGTAATTATGGAAGATTGTTATTTCCGGTTGAGGAAGGATATTATAGGGGAGAAACCTTAGGACAGCTGCAGATGCCATGGTACAGCAACATTGATTCTAATAAAACAGTTGAGATCGTGAATTATTTAAAAGAAAAATCTGATGACGAAAAAGCTGTTTTTTATGATATTTATTCAGAAAATGAAAAAATGGAAGATCCTGAAAAAGCAGATACAGGACTATTCTTTTTTCGGGGAAATCCTGGTGCAAAGTTTGCTGTTTGCAACGCAGGTGGTGCCTTTGCTTATGTAGGAGCGATGCACGACAGTTTCCCTCATTCTTTGGAGATTTCAAAAAAAGGATACCATGCCTTTGCTTTGATTTATCGACCCGGTGCACAAACTGCCTGTGAAGATTTAGCCAGAGCGATTTCTTTTATTTTTGAACACGCGGAAGAATTAGAAGTGGATGTTTCAGATTACTCGCTCTGGGGTGGATCAGCCGGTGGAAGGATGGCGGCTTGGGTAGCCTCTTACGGTACAGCAGCATTTGGGGAAATAGAATTACCGCGACCTGCGGCGGTGGTCATGCAATATACCGGTCACAGTGAATATAGTCGATATGACCCGGCAACCTTTGCCTGTGTAGGGGAACGTGATGGAATTGCTTCGTGGAGACTGATGAAACAGCGGTTGGAATTGCTACGAGATATGGGGATTGCTACAGAATTTCATTCTTATCCTGGGTTACAGCATGGATTTGGCCTTGGAACAGGGACAGTTGCAGAAGGGTGGCTAACGCAGGCAGTTGACTTTTGGGAAAAGCAGATGAAGAACAGGCAGCGTGGCAGGTAAAACATGAAAGTAAAAAACAAATGAAAAGCAGGTATCATGGCAGGTAAAGCATGAAAGTAAAAAACAAATGAAAAGTAGGTATCGTGGCAAGTAAAGTATGAACATATAGTGGATAAAGTATAAAAATAATAAGCTCTCGGAATCTTGAGTCTCCCGACAAAGATTCACCGGTCGGATGAAC
>CAZTHP010000143.1:0-2968 GCA_964613155.1 uncultured Lachnospiraceae bacterium
ACAGGTGTTATGGTCCTGGTTTGGAAAATGGGAAATTGCGAACACGGGTTATCAGGGGCACGTGATTCCGATTATTCTTTCTGTGTGGCTGATGTGTGTCATAGAAAAGAATTTACATAAAAAAGTTCCGGAAATGTTTGATTTGTTTGTAACACCGTTAGTATCCGTATTTGTGGCTGGATTTGCAGCGATGACGTTGATCGGACCAGTATTTGCACAGATTGAAACATGGGTACTGTCCGGTGCGCAGGCACTGATTGCAATTCCTTTTGGAATTGGAGCGTTTATTATGGGTGGTGTGTATGCACCGACTGTTGTAGCAGGTGTTCATCATATGTACAATGCGATTGAAATGATGATGCTTGCGGATAATGGTATGAATACCTGGATGCCGATCGCATCTGCTGCCAATGCCGCACAGGGAGCCGCAGCGTTAGCAGTCGCACTGAAAACCAGAAATTCGAAAACAAAAGCAATGGCACTGCCAGCTTCGCTTTCAGCATTTTTAGGAATTACTGAACCAGCAATTTTCGGGGTAAATATCCGTTATGGAAAGCCTTTTGCAGCCGGAATGGTCGGCGGAGCATGCGGGGCAGCTGTGGCAGCGCTGATGGGTGTATATGCAACGGCAAATGGAGTAACAGGTGTTTTTGGCTTTTTGATCACGACCAATTGTTTGTTGGGATATTTCCTTACGTTTCTTGTGGCAACTGTAATCGCATTCCTTTGTTCCTGGGCCTTCTATCGAGATCAGGACGAGAATAAGAAAGAGGATTCCAGTCGAAAACAAGTGAAAGAACAGGCAAATGAACAGGCAAATGAACAGGCAAATGAACAGGTGAAAGAACAGGCAAAAGAGCAACTTTGCATTTATGCTCCTTTAGCGGGAGAAGTTGTAGCTCTTTCAGAAGTACCGGATGAGACATTTGCGAGCGGTATTTTAGGACAGGGATGTGCGATCAAGCCAGAAGAAGGAATCGTGGTATCTCCATTTGATGGAGAAGTCGAACTGGTGATGGATACGAAACATGCAGTGGCTTTGCGAAGCGATGAAGGAATCGAAATGCTGATTCATGTTGGAATCGACACGGTAGCATTGGGAGGAGAACATTTTGAAGCATGTGTTTGCGCCGGTGACCGGGTGGCAAAAGGACAAAAATTAGTAACCTTTGACCAAAAAGCAATTGCAGAAAAAGGATATCCGCTGATTACGCCGGTTATTGTGTCAAATGCCGATGATTATGAAAAAATAGAGCAGGTGAAAACTGGTAAAACAACAATTGGAGAAGTTATTTTAACGATTTCAAACGGAACTTCCCGGTGAGAAAGGAAAATCTTAGTGAGAAAGGAGAGTTCTAGTGAGGGAGGAACTTCTCCGTGAGAAAGGAGCAAGTAAAAGTTAGAATGAAAACAGAACATAAAGCAACCGAGCACTTATTTAAAAACATGCAGTATGCGCCGAAGTTTCATTTAATGCCTCCTGTAGGCTGGCTGAATGATCCCAATGGCCTTTGCCAGGTAAAGGGGCTTCATCATATCTTTTTCCAATATTCACCGGACGAGGTCAATGGCGGACTGAAGCGATGGGGACATTATGAAACACGGGATTTTCTTCATTATCAATTCACCGGCATTTTTCTGGAACCGGACTGCCGAGCCGATCAGAATGGTGTTTATTCGGGAAGTGCTTATGTAGAAAAGGATACGATGTATCTGTATTATACGGGCAATGTCAAATTAGAAGGAAAAGATGGAGAGTATGATTATATTTACAGCGGACGGGAAGGCAATACGGTGCTGGTAGAAAGCCAGGATGGTATCACACATTCCCCGAAAGAATGGCTGCTTACCGTGTCCGATTACCCGGAAAACATGTCAAATCATATCAGAGATCCCAAGGTGTTTGCGAAAGATGGAACGTATTATATGGTATTAGGCGGAAGAACCAGAGACGATGAAGGATGTGTGCTGTTATATACCTCTCCTGATAAACGAAACTGGACATTTCAGCATTTGATTCAGAAACCGGATTTTGGCTATATGTGGGAGTGCCCGGATCTGTTTTGGATGGGAGAAGAATTCTATTTATCCATGTCTCCGCAAGGATTAACATCAGAAGAATATCGTTTTCAAAACGTATATCAGTCTGGCTATTTTCATACCACACAGGATTTAACCAAGGTTTCAGGTGAATTAGATGAATTTTGGGAATGGGACTATGGATTTGATTTTTATGCGCCGCAGACATATGAAGATGAATCCGGCAGAAGAATTTTAATCGGCTGGATGGGAATGCCGGATGCGGAATATTTTGACCGTTCCGTAGAGGAAGGATGGCAGCATATGCTGACCTTACCGCGGGAGATTTGTGTAGATGCAGAAACGAAGCGCCTGATGCAGATGCCGATTGAAGAAATCAAAACGTTACGAAAAGCGTGCCTTTATTCAGGAAAATTCACACAAGAAACCGGTGCGATTCAGGCGGAAGATGTGTATGAAGCAGATTTAGAGGGATTTGCAGAGCGTGATTTTGAAATTCAGCTGGATACAGATTTTGTGATTTCTTATAAAAAGGAAGAAAGAGAATGTTGTTTTTACTTTACCGATCAGGAAATCAGCTGTGGACGTACACAAAGAAAAATCAAACTGCTGGAAAATGAAACGATACAGTGCATGAAGATTTTTGCAGATCGCTCCTGTCTGGAAATTTACATCAATAACGGAATGTATGTCTTTACCACAAAACGATTCCCCAAAGATCAGACAAAGCGAGAACTGCGGATTTGTGGAACGGTAGAAGAGGCTGTCGTGTATTCGATGGGCAGTTATTCTTATCAAAATAAGAAGGGAAAGTGATTATCAAGTTAAGGGATTTTGCTTTTGTGCGCTCTACTTTTCTGCGTTTTTCTGACTGTTAGTGTATAATTTTAATTGGCAAAAATAAAGGGAAGAAGTAAAATACCTCTTC
>CAZTHP010000144.1:0-2962 GCA_964613155.1 uncultured Lachnospiraceae bacterium
ATACCTCTTTCCTGCTCCTGAGCCATCCAGTCCATGGTAGCAGTACCTTCATGAGTATCACCGATCTTATAGTTAACACCAGTATAATACAGGATACGCTCTGTCAGTGTGGTCTTACCAGCATCGATATGAGCCATAATACCAATATTTCTGGTTCTCTCTAAGGGATATTCTCTTCCAGCCATTGGATTTTCCTCCTAATTAGTCACTGCAAAAGAAATTCCAAAGGAATTCTTTTGCAAGCTTCGCAAGTCAACAGGCGCAAATGAGATTAGAATCTGTAATGAGCGAAAGCCTTGTTTGCTTCTGCCATCTTGTGCATATCTTCTTTTCTCTTAACTGCTGCACCGGTATTGTTTGCTGCGTCCATGATTTCGTTAGCCAGTCTGTCTACCTGAGTCTTTTCGCCTCTTTTACGTGAGAACATGGTTAACCAACGCAGTGCTAAAGCCTGTCTTCTGTCGGGTCTAACTTCGATCGGCACCTGATAGGTAGCACCACCGATACGTTTTGCCTTAACTTCCAGAACGGGCATGATATTATTCATAGCTTCTTCAAAAACTTCCAGTGCAGGCTTACCTGTCTGGTTTTCAACTTTTTCAAAAGCTCCGTATACAATTTTCTGAGCAACACCCTTTTTGCCGTCTAACATGATATTGTTAACCAGCTTTGTAACAACTTTGCTGTTGTACATAGGATCTGCTAATACTTCTCTTTTTCCAGTATGTCCTTTACGTGGCACGTTACTTCCCTCCTTAATATATTCTCATAATGAGAATTTGTTAATTCACAGGTACTCACATTTGCAATTGTGTTCGCGCGGCCTGGTGTGCATTTTCCGTCTATGCGAAAATTCCACACTGTGGATATTTTAAATTTGGTTCAAAATATGCTTCATTCCGGCACTACAATAGTGAATGAATGTTTCAAGACCTGTATAATCGATATGATTTTGTTTTTTAAAAAACCAAGACACTAATCAATTATTTTTTAGGTCTCTTAGCACCGTACTTAGAACGTGCCTGTCTTCTCTTAGCTACACCTGCTGTATCAAGTGTACCTCTGATGATATGATATCTTGTACCGGGTAAGTCCTTAACACGACCACCTCTGATCAGTACAACACTATGCTCCTGAAGGTTGTGACCTTCACCGGGGATATAGCTTGTTACTTCAATACCATTGGAAAGACGAACTCTGGCGATTTTTCTAAGCGCTGAGTTAGGTTTCTTAGGGGTTGCTGTCTTAACTGCTGTACAAACACCTCTCTTCTGAGGAGAGCTTACGTCTGTAGCTTTTTTCTGTAATGAGTTGTAGCCTTTCTGCAGAGCGGGGGCAGTACTTTTCTTTACAGATGTCTGTCTACCCTTTCTTACTAACTGTTCGAATGTAGGCATATTTTTCACCTCCTGTATATGACATATAAATAGTTCTATGTGCTAATCTGCGCACACGTCTATCATTAAATCACAGTTATACGCGTTTGTCAAGTGATTTTTTTCAATATTTGCAAGATTTTTACACAAAATAATTTCCTATTTTTATATAAAATGCTTTCCTGCCTACTGAAAAAGACAAGCATCATTACCACACCCAAAATACTTACAGCTGCGAGCAAAATTTTACTGCACTTCAATAGGAAATATCTGCCTTCCAAACAATATCCAATCCGACTTTCTACCTATATTAATACTTTTCTCTCTCCTATTAATACTTTTCTCTCTGCATTTTTTATCAAATTTCTATTTTTAATACCTTAATCTTTGATTTCTTTTATCACATTTCTTCCATATTTTCATATTTTTTGAAATTAAAACTTCCTATATTATTATAATCGTATCGTGAACTACATCGGCAATTGAATTACTGAGCATCTGATTACGAGCATCGCTTTGTAGTTTCAGGGGTGCGTCCATAACACCCTTACTGCTCCCCTCATAGGGTTGGGTTATACAGCTACTTTTATTATATTGGTGTTGCTCATCCCCATGATAGGCATGTGGATCTTCTTACAGGATACAACACGATATTTCCTTCGTATATTATAAGCTCCTACTGCATCAGCGTTATAGATCACTCCCTCTGCAGCATAGATCCTCCGTTTTTTTCGATTCCTTTTCTCTGCATGATCGCAGGACACTTTTTCCGACTGCGGGAGCATTGACTGGTTTCGATTCCTTCTATTCAATTTCTGCTGCCTTCTCAGCTTTAGTACTCTAATTTGATTTTCAGTACTTTAACCGAAATTCTGCATACTTACACTACAATTCTGTCTCTATATTTTTGTCTGCCAATAACTGCATGACAAAAAAAGTAAGTAAAATCTGCAATTTTTCCTAATTTTCTGTTCAACTATGAGAAACACGCGCTGCGATTTTCTCATAGTTATCGCGGCGCTCCTCAAATGCTTGTGCAAGCACAGCATTTTCATCGCTGCTCGCGTAAATTAAAAATATTTCATTTTCGAAAACAAATATTTTCTTTTCTAAACAAATGTCTTCTTTTCGTAATTATATCACAAAGTTTCAGGATTCAAATTACTAGTTTTTGTGCAAGGTTTATCTTTTCGTCGCAAAATTCAATTTTAAAATCAGATTCGCCAAACTTTTTTCAGATAATTTGGTTAAATTTTAGAACATTTCCCTATTGCTATCTGCGAAGTATTTCAATATAATTGTTAATAAATTAACTTACTTTTTACAGTTAAGTTACAGGTTATTCTATCACCACAGACTGCGGCAGAAAAGTTCAGGCATGCTGCATCTGCAAATTTCATTTATGGAGGTTATTACTATGGGATTCAAATCAGACATCGAAATCGCTCAGGAAGCTACACCGATTCACATTCGTGAGGTTGCAGCTAAGATTGGTCTTACAGAGGACGACATTGAACTGTACGGCAAATACAAAGCTAAAGTGGATTACAATCTGATGACTTCAAAACCCGGCAGCGGCAAAAAGG
>CAZTHP010000145.1:0-2901 GCA_964613155.1 uncultured Lachnospiraceae bacterium
TGTTTCGGCTGCTTTAAAAAAGCATGCTCCCCAAACCGATGTTGCAATCGAGTTAGGCGGTGAAGATGCAAAGATCATTTATTATACCAATGGCGTAGACCAGCGTATGAATGGAATCTGTGCCGGCGGTACTGGCTCTTTTATTGATCAGATGGCTTCCTTGCTGCAGACCGATGCAGCAGGTCTGAATGAATATGCCAAAGATTACAAAGCAATTTACCCGATCGCAGCTCGCTGCGGTGTTTTTGCCAAAACCGATATTCAGCCCCTGATCAATGAGGGTGCTACACGGGAAGACCTGGCTGCTTCGATTTTTCAGGCAGTTGTCAATCAAACAATCAGCGGTCTGGCATGTGGTAAGCCAATCCGCGGTCATGTGGCCTTTTTAGGAGGTCCTCTCCATTTCCTGACAGAATTAAAAGAGGCATTTATCCGCACTCTGCATTTAACACCCGAAGAAATCATCGCACCTGAACATTCGCATCTTTTTGCCGCAATGGGTGCTGCTATGAATGCAAAAGAAACCGATGTCATCCCGATGGAAGACTTATACAAACGGCTTCACAATGGCATTCAGATGGAATTTGAGATCAAGCGTCTGGATCCATTATTTGCATCCCAGGAGGATTATGATGCCTTTTGTGCACGCCATGCTAAGCACACCGTTAAAAAAGGGTCATTAAAAGATTACACCGGCAAATGTTTTCTGGGAATTGATGCCGGCTCTACTACGACAAAGGTTGCCGTAGTGGGAGAAGATGGTACGCTTCTGTATTCTTTCTATGACAACAACCACGGAAGTCCGCTTGCTACAGCGATCCGCGCGATCCAGGAGATTACTGATTTACTGAACGATCAGGCCGAAATCGTCTACTCCTGCTCCACAGGCTACGGCGAAGCACTGCTGAAAGCAGCTTTGATGCTGGATGAAGGCGAAGTCGAAACCGTTGCACACTATTACGCAGCTTCTTTCTTTAATCCCGATGTCGACTGTATTCTGGATATCGGCGGTCAGGATATGAAATGCATCAAGATCAAAGATCATACCGTAGACAACGTATTATTAAATGAAGCTTGTTCTTCCGGCTGCGGTTCCTTTATTGAAACATTTGCCAAATCCCTGAATTACAGTGTACAGGACTTTGCCAAAGAAGCTTTATTTGCGGAAAATCCGATCGATCTGGGAACCCGCTGCACCGTTTTTATGAATTCCAACGTTAAACAGGCACAGAAAGAAGGGGCGACAGTTGCAGATATTTCTGCTGGCCTTGCTTATTCCGTTATTAAAAATGCGTTATACAAAGTAATCAAGATCGCTTCTCCGGAGGATTTGGGTAAATCCATCGTCGTACAAGGCGGTACCTTCTATAATGACGCAGTTTTGCGCAGTTTTGAAAAGATTTCCGACTGTGAAGCTATCCGCCCGGATATTGCCGGCATCATGGGTGCTTTCGGTGCCGCTTTGATTGCTAGAGAGCGTTATTCTCCGGAAACTGCAACGACCATGCTTCCCTGCCAGAAAATTCTGTCTCTGCAATACGAAACCAGCATGACCCGCTGCAAGGGCTGTAACAATCACTGCCTGCTGACCGTAAATACCTTCGACGGCGGCCGCCAGTTTATCAGCGGCAATCGATGCGAGCGCGGTCTGGGTGCCGATGTAAAGAAGAAAGAAATTCCGAATTTATTTGATTATAAATACAGAAGAATCTTCAACTACAAAGCACTGACTCCGGAAAAAGCCACCCGCGGTACAGTCGGTATTCCGCGCGTTTTAAATATGTACGAAGATTATCCCTTCTGGGCAGTCTTTTTCCGCAAACTTGGTTTTTCCGTTCTGCTGTCTCCGAAGTCCAGCCGAAAAGTTTATGAGTTGGGAATTGAATCGATTCCGAGTGAATCCGAATGTTATCCGGCGAAATTGGCACACGGCCATATCAGCTGGCTGATCGAGAAAAAACCGGATGTGATCTTCTATCCCAGTATTCCTTACGAAAGAAAGGAAATTGACGGTGCACAAAACCACTACAACTGCCCGATCGTAACTTCTTATTCAGAGAATATCAAAAACAACGTGGAAGAACTGAGCGATTCCAAGATTCGCTTTTTAAATCCGTTCTTATCCTTTTCAGATGAAAAGACCGTTACCAACCGCCTGATCACAATTTTCCAGGAGGAATTCCAGATTCCTGCACAAGAAGTTTCAGCAGCAGCACATGCCGGCTGGCAGGAATTGCTGGCTGTCCGCGAGGATATTCGCCAAAAAGGAACGGAAATCCTGCAATATATGGAAAAAACCGGTACACACGGAATTGTGCTGGCTGGCCGTCCTTATCATTGTGATCCGGAGATCAACCACGGAATTCCGGAGTTGATTACCTCTTATGGTGTCTGTGTGCTGACAGAAGATGCTGTATCACACCTGGGAACCGTTGACCGCCCGACGATCGTAATGGACCAGTGGATGTACCATTCCCGTCTTTACGCAGCCGCTTCCTTTGTCGGTACACGCGATGATCTGGATTTAATTCAGTTAAATTCCTTCGGCTGCGGTCTGGATGCTGTAACAACCGACCAGGTTTCCGATATTTTAAAAGCGGCTGGCAAGATTTATACCGTTTTGAAGATTGACGAAGTCAACAACTTAGGAGCTGCCCGGATTCGAATCCGTTCTCTGCTCTCCGCTCTTCGTGCACGACAGGCTGCAGATACGGCAAGAAACGTGATTTCCTCTGCTTTAAACCGCGTTGAGTTTACAAAAGAAATGAAGAAGGACTATACGATCTTATGTCCGCAGATGTCTCCGATTCATTTTTCCATGCTGCAGGCTGCATTAAATAGTCTTGGCTATCATGTGGAGGTTTTAGACAGTACCAATAAGGATTCACTGGATGCTGGTCT
>CAZTHP010000146.1:0-2858 GCA_964613155.1 uncultured Lachnospiraceae bacterium
CCCCAAACCGCCGCCATTTGAAACAGCCGCCGCAAGTTTCCCATCTGCAATCCATGCCATTCCGCCCTGAAATACCGGATAGCGAATGCAAAACATTTCACAAATCGCTGACTTTATCATAATGCTACCTCTGCTGACTCTGTATCACATGGTCCAGATCAGCAATTGTTTCCACTTTCTGATCCAATTCAATTTCCATTCCAATTTCATCCTCAAGACTCATCAAAAGCTCCATTGTATCCAGGGAATCAATTCCCAATTCAGAAAAAGTGCTTTCCGGTTTCACCGTAGAAACCTCACATCCCGTTCTTTCTGAAACAAGTTTTGCAATCTGATCAAAATACATATTTTATACCTCCTGGTTTTCCTTCTATTTAAGACAGTTCTTGACTGCCTGTGCACTTATTATACGTTTCTGCCGTTCCTCCAAAGAAACAGTTGCGTTCCGAAAGCGTTCCCCTTTGCAAAGAAATTTAAAAATAGACATAAAAAAGTCCGTTATCAGCTTTAGAAATGCTTCAAAAGTTTCCTTTTGAAAAACAGTTCGTTCACTCATAACGGACATTTTCTATTTTTCATATTTCTATATCACGGAATATCCATCCCACTTTTAGGGGTTCGATTAATTGACTCGGTGCTGGATTTTTGCCACAATTAGCGGTTTCCCACTAATAATCTGTTTTTTTATATCAAATTCCAGTTCAACCGAAAGCCATTGCTCATCTGCCGCTTCCAGCAAATGGCACAAGGCAATTCCCACATCCAACAATTGCAGATTCTGTGCAAATGCATCAATCAGCCGATCTTTCTGCACTGCAATTTCAATTCGATCTGTCCAAACTGCTAATCGCCAAGGCTGACGATTGCAGGCGGACGGCGCCAGGCGAACGGCCTTGAGTAAACTGCGGATTTCCTCTCCTGGATTTTCCTGAAAATGACACACTTTGCTCAAAGGATAGCGTTTCGCCTTTCGCTCATCCCGAATCAGCTTGCCCTCTGCATACCCAAATGCAACGATCACTGCCAGACGCATCCCCGCTGGAATCTCCTTGGCATCCAGCTGGCTGGCTCCTTGATAACAAGTTCCAAGCCCTTTTGTTGTCATATAAAGCACTAGACGCTCTGCATAACAGCCTGCTTCCAGCAAAGCTTCTGGAGTTTTCCGGGAAAATACCGCCATATAGTACGGTGCATTCACCCGAAAAATCCCTTTGCTCTTTACTTTCATTTCTTTTGCACTGTAAATCTTGATCGAACAAGCATCTTCCTCTTTTAAAAACTGCAATTTCTTCGCACAATTTTCAATGTGTTCCAACAAAGCAGGCGATAACGTTTTCCTGCTGTAATGCCGAACTGATTTGCGAATATAGATTGCTTCATACCAATTCATCTGATCACTACCGCTCCTTTATCGGCTTCCTGTAATCGACATTCCTGCCGCTTCGCCTCATCCCAGCAATATTATGCTTCTTCCAACAACACTTCCAGCTGATCGATCAGACCCGAAAAGACTTTCATGGCTTCGCGGACCGGCTCACTGCTCGTCATATCCACACCCGCCATTTTCAGCAAGTCAATGGGGTCTTTCGAAGAACCACCTTTTAAGAACTTCATATAATCGGCTACCGCAGGTGCTCCCAGCTGCAAAATCCGGCTGCTTAATGCGATCGCTGCTGCAAAACCGGTCGAATACTGATAAACATAAAAGGGTGTATAAAAATGCGGAATTCTCGCCCATTCCATTTCAATATACGAATCTACATGCATCTCCGGTCCAAAATAATCCTGATTCAGCTGGTGATACAAACTGCATAACTTATCTGCAGTCAAAGATTCTCCATTCCAAACCATTTCATGTGTCTGTTTCTCAAACTCCGCAAACATCGTCTGGCGGAACATCGTTCCTTTGAACCGATCCAGGAAATTGTTGATAATATAGGCTTTTTCTGCGTTTGATTGTGTATGCTCCAGCAGATAATGATTCAGCAGCGCCTCATTACAGGTAGATGCCACCTCTGCTACAAAGATACGATATGAAGCATTGCAGTACGGCTGATTGTGATTCGAAAACCAGGAATGCAAGGCATGTCCCATCTCATGCGCTAAGGTGAATACTGAATCTAGACTGCCATTGAAATTTAACAGCACGTAAGGATGCACATCATAGGAACTGGTGCTGTATGCTCCGCTTCGTTTTCCTTGATTCTCATACACATCGATCCAGCGATTCTCAAATCCTTCTTTCAATACCGCAAGATATTCCTCGCCCATCGGTTTTAATGCTTCCAGAACAATCGCTTTTGCTTCTTCAAATGTATAGGTTTTCTCCGGAACCTCTGCTACTGACACATATACATCATATAAGGAAAGATCTTCGACGCCTAACATCTTTCTGCGCAGTGTTACATAACGATACATCTGCGGAAATGCTTCGCGAACTGCCGTAATCAGCTGTTCAAAAACAGCAACGGGAATGGCATTATTATGAAGGGAATAATGCCAGGGCGATTCATAGCCGCGAACACGGGCATAAAAGCTATGTTCTTTTAAATTTGCCTGATACATCGCTGCTAACGTATTTTGAAACTCTCGATACGTGCTGTATAACGATTCATACGCGGACTTTCGCAGCTCACGATCTTTACTTTCCAGCAGATGCACAAATGTACCATGTGTCACCAGATGCTCTTTTCCCTGACTGTCATGTGCTGGTGCAAATTTCAGATCGGCATTATTAAACATTTTAAAAATATCATTGGCTGCACCCGTTACCGCACCCGCCTGTGCCAGCAGCTTCTCCTCACAGTCGCTGCGCATATACGGTTCTTTCCGCAAAATTTGCTCAAAGCATCTTTGAT
>CAZTHP010000147.1:0-2737 GCA_964613155.1 uncultured Lachnospiraceae bacterium
AAACGTATTGTTCAGTAGATGGAGTTTTATATACAAAAGATCGATCAGAGTTGGTTGCCTATCCAAATAAAAAAGGAACTTCTTATGAGGTGCTTGATACAGTTACTATAATAGGAGGTTGTGCATTTGACGGTTGTGAAGATCTGATAGAGGTCGGGTTACCAGAATCCCTTACTAAAATATGCTTTCGTTCGTTTGCGAATTGTAGTGCTCTTACTGAAATAGAATTTCCTAAAAGCCTTACTTGGATTGGTACAGAGGCGTTTTCTGAGTGCACAGCGTTAGAACGGATTGTTTTTAAGGGAAGTGTACCAGGGATTGATGATTGGGCATTTGAAGAAGTAACTGCAAATGCGTATTATCCAGTAGCAGATTCGACATGGACAAGTGGCAAGCTTCAAGATTATAGTGGTAAACTGACATGGATTCCATATGCTCCTGATGGTAAAATAAACTCAATATCCATTACTCAATTACCGACCCGTACAAAGTATCTTTTGAACGAAACTCTTGATTTAACTGGATTGAGAGTGCTTCTTATATTTGAAGATGGGGAAGAAGTTACAATTCCAGATACTGGAGTTTCCGTAGAAGAGTATGATTTTTCAACACCGGGAGAAAAGACGATTACGATTAGCTATCGGAATTGTACTGCTCAGTTTCAGGTGACAGTATTTGCAACACCTTGGATAGAAGCTAACGGAACGTGTGGAGATAACCTTACATGGGAACTGGCTTCGGATGGCATGTTAACTATCAGCGGAACAGGAGTAATGTACGATTGGGATGGTGAGGAAAAAATTACTTGGTTCGATAAGAAAGATGAAATTGTAAAGGTTGTTATTGAAGAAGGGGTCATTTCAATAGGAAAAGAAGCTTTCTACGAATGCAGTAGTATTGAAAGTGTTGAGATACCTTCTGGGGTAACTACAATAGGAGAGAATGCATTTACAGGATGTAGCAGTCTAGAAAATATTGAGATACCCTCTGGGGTAATAACAATAGGGGAAGGAGTATTTGCTAGATGTAGCAATTTGGTAAGTGTTGATATAGCATCCGGGATGACGAGCATAGTGGACTGGATGTTTTATGGATGTAGTGCGCTTAAGGAGATAAAGTTACCTTCTGGTTTAAAAACAATAGGAGAGTGTGCATTTGAGGATTGTAGTAGTCTTGAAAGTGTTGAGATACCTTCTGGGGTAACTACAATAGGAGAGTGTGCATTTGAGGATTGTAGTAGTCTTGAAAGTATTGAGATACCCTCTGGGGTAATTACAATAGGAGCGTATGCATTTGAGGGATGTAGCAGTTTAAAAAAGATTATCTTTGAAGGTGATTTGCCTGATATTGGTAATTGGACATTTAGAAGAGTAACGGCAGATGTGTATTATCCATTAGGAAATTCAACATGGACAAACGATAGTCTTCAAGATTATGGTGGTACGTTGACTTTGATTCCTTATCTTCCTGCTGATAGTAAGGTGATTTCTATATCGATTGCTAAGTTACCGTCTCGTACAGAGTATTTTTTAAATGCCCAATTGAGTTTGACTGGCTTGAGAGTGCTTGTTACATTGGAGAATGGAGAAGAAGTTATAATTACAGATGATGGAGTTTCCGTAGGAGATTATGATTTTTCAACACCGGGCGAAAAGACGATTACGATTAGCCTCCAGAATTGTACAGCTAAATTTCAGGTGACAGTAGTTGCATCACCTTGGGTGGAAGCTAACGGAGTGTGCGGAGATAATATGATATGGGAACTGAGTTCAGATGGCATATTAACCATCAGCGGAAGAAAGGAGATGTATAATTGGGACTATGATGAAAGCACACCTTGGGATTATGTTGCTGATAAAATTGTAAAGGTTGTTGTTGAAGATGGTATTACTTCAATAGGAGAAAGAGCATTTTTTAATTGCAGAAAACTTGAGGAGATAGATTTGCCCTTTAGTTTAAAAAGAATGGGATCCGAAGCATTTGCCTGGTGCGATAGTCTTACGAGCATTGAGATACCAACAAAGGTAGAAGAAATAGGATTTAATGCGTTTTATAATTGTAAAAAGTTGAAGAAGATTCTATTTAAAGGAAATTTGCCCCAAATTTATGATTGGACATTTGGAGGAGTAACGGCAGATGTGTATTATCCATTAGGAAATTCAACATGGACAAAAGATAGTCTTCAGAATTATGGCGGTACATTAACTTGGATTCCTGATAGTAAGGTAACTTCTATATCGATTGTTCAGTTACCGTCTCGTACAGAGTATTTTTTTAATGACCAATTAGATTTGACTGGATTAAAAGTGAGTGTTACGTTGGAAGATGGAGAAGAATGTACTATATCAAATGAATTTCTTTCAGTAGAAGATTATGATTTTTCAACACCAGGTAAAAAAACAATTACAGTATCTTATCAAAACTGTACTGCTCAGTTTCAGGTAATAGTCTTGAATGCAACCTGGGTAGAAGTTCCAGCATCAGAATATCCAGAGTCTTCCCATCCCTATGAAGATGATATGGAGGAAACGTATGTGTATACATATCCCGGTGCTAAAAAACTGAAAGTGATGTTTTCAGAAACAACTTATGTGGAAGACGAGTATGATTTTATTTTCTTATATGATGGAGAGGATCATCTGTATGGTTCCTATACAGGAAGTGAACTGGCAGGAATTGAAGTCTCAATTCCAGGGGATACCATTAAAATCCGATTAGAATCAGATTCTTCTGAATC
>CAZTHP010000148.1:0-2660 GCA_964613155.1 uncultured Lachnospiraceae bacterium
TGTGCAACTAATTTGCAATCTAATACTTTAGCGCTCATTTGAGAGTCCTCCTCTTAATATAATTGACAGGAATTTACCTTCCTGATCGATTCATTTCTATCAACTGTGTATAACAGTATTAATATCATGTGCATCTGAAACCTGTATCTCATATACAGGCAACGGGATTATGCTAATTTTGCTAAAACCTTTTCGTATACTTCATCACAAATCTTGCAGCCTTCTTCCATCATAGGAACCAGTTCTGCTCTCAGATCTGCTTTATACTGTTCATCTGTAATACAATTCAGGTTTACGACTACGTTCAGCCATCCACTCTGCATAGCACCTTTTAACAGAAGCACACCGCAGCCTACGTCAGAAATTGCAAGCATAGAACCTTTGTCTACCAGTTCTTCCTGAAGTTTAATGGAATCATAACAAACTTTCATGATATCAACAGGACCCTGGATTGCAACTTTGAAGCATTTCTGCAGAGTTTCTTCTTTTACTTTCTTTTCTTCTTCTGTGTTTTTAGGAAGTCCATATGCCTGAGACAGGGGATAGAAATTCTCTGCATCTTCGTCGATCAGTTCCATCAATCTGTTTTTCAGAGCTTCTGCGTCTTTCATAATACGCTGAATATCTTCCTCATACTGAGCATATTTTTTCTTACCTGTAGTCAGATTGCATACCATACCACCTAATGCGATACCTAATGCACCTGCCAGGGCAGCAACACCGCCGCCGCCGGGTACGGGAGCTTTGGAAAATGTTTCATCTACAAATCCAATACAGCTAGCCTGTACTAATTTCATAATTTATGTACCTCCGGTCTGAAATCCCACACTGGATTTCCAATTCAAGGCAGCTTCTTCTGCGAAGAAGCCGCCAAGTCATCTGGGATTATATCACAGCTTATAGCAACGCGCTATACTTTTCTGTGAATTTATTAAAATTTCATATATTATTCAACTAAATTTTATTTTATACAAAATACTGCATCATTTTCAAAAAAGCTGTATTGAAAACAGAATATTATGTATTTCTGCATCCTTATCTTCTATCTTTTGAATTTGCAGTATCTTTTCTGCTGATTCAACCGTGTCCTAGAACAGACCTGTGATCTTACCAGTAGAATCTACGTCGATACGTTCTGCTGCGGGAACCTTAGGCAGACCAGGCATCTTCATGATCGCACCTGTGATCGCTACCATAAAGCCTGCACCTGCACTCATCGTTACCTGACGGATCGTGATACGGAATCCGGTAGGACGGCCGAGTTTTGTCTGATCGTCGGTCAGAGAGTACTGGGTCTTTGCCATACATACAGGAACTTTGCCATAGCCAAGTTTTTCCAGGTTTTCGATCTCTTTGCTTGCTTCCGGTGAGTAATCAACACCATCTGCACCGTAGATCTTGGTTGCGATCGCTTCGATCTTGTCTTTCAGAGGCAGATCCAGATCATAAGAGAAGGTAAATCCAGATGCATCGCCTTCTTCACACAGACGAACTACTTCTTTAGCCAGTTCGATACCGCCGGCTCCGCCTTTGCCCCATACTTCTGTTAACTTAACATTAACACCAAGTTCTGCACATTTCTCAGTTACCAGTGCGATCTCTGCATCGGTATCGGTTACGAAACGGTTCAGAGCAACTACTGCGGGCAGGTGGAATACCTGTGTGATATTTTCAACATGTTTCAGCAGGTTCGGCAGACCTTTTTCCAGAGCTTCCAGATTTTCTTTCTGAACATCTGATTTCGGAACGCCGCCATTGTATTTCAGAGCTTTGATCGTTGCTACGATGATAACTGCATCAGGCTGCAGTTCTGCCAGACGGCACTTGATATCCAGGAACTTCTCAGCACCCAGGTCAGCACCGAAACCAGCTTCGGTCACAACATAGTCACCAAAATGCATAGCCATCTTTGTAGCGATTACGGAGTTACATCCATGAGCGATGTTTGCGAAAGGACCGCCGTGGATGAAGCAAGGTGTATGTTCCAGAGTCTGAACCAGGTTCGGTTTCAGAGCGTCTTTTAACAGAGCGGTCATCGCACCCTGTGCATTGATCTGTCCAGCTGTGATCGGTTCGCCTGCTCTTGAGTAAGCAACCAGGATTCTGGCGAATCTTGCTTTCAGGTCATCGATGCTGCTTGCCAGACAGAACGCTGCCATGATCTCGGAAGCAACGGTGATATCAAAACCATCTTCTCTCGGATAGCCCTGTGCTTTTCCGCCCAGACCATCTACAACATTACGAAGCTGTCTGTCGTTCATATCAACACAACGTCTCCAGATGATACGTCTGGGGTCGATATCCAGTGCATTGCCCTGGTAGATATGGTTGTCGATCATAGCTGCTAACAGGTTGTTTGCTGCGCCGATCGCATGGAAGTCACCTGTAAAATGCAGGTTGATATCTTCCATCGGGATAACCTGTGCATAGCCGCCGCCTGCTGCGCCGCCTTTTACACCAAATACCGGTCCTAAAGAGGGCTCTCTTAATGCCAGAACAACATTTTTGCCGAGCTGAGCCAGTGCATCACCAACACCAACGGTAACAGTAGTCTTACCTTCACCTGCGGGAGTCGGGTTGATCGCGGTAGTCAGGATCAGTTTTGCCTTTTTGCCGCTGCCGGGTTTTGAAGTCATCAGATTGTAATCCACTTTAGCTTT
>CAZTHP010000149.1:0-2623 GCA_964613155.1 uncultured Lachnospiraceae bacterium
ACTTCACGTTTTTTTCATACAACTCATCCCATTTGTCCCCTTTTCAAATAAGCACTTCCATCCTCTTTCAAACTGTCCTTTGTATTTTTATTAAAATTGGATATTTTAACCGTGTCACTTTTTATCTATAATTCCTGCATATCATTTTTTAAATTGTAACGATTCAGAGCCAAGCACAATTTCATCAAACAGACGTAAAATGCTTGCATTTTTAAGACTCTTTTTGAAATTTTATTTAACAAATACGCTATACCAACGAAATGCGAATCATTTTGGAAGTTGGCTCTGAACAGTTTCTTCAATTTTAATCAGAAATCAGAAACAGGAGATGAAACTTACAGATGAAAACTGATTTAACCAAACAAACGGTCCATCACGTTACAATGGAAATCACAATAATCGCGCTGATGGCAGCACTTGTCTTCACCGGCACATATTTCTTCAAAATCCCCTTTGCCTTTGGCTACGCCCACTTAGGCGATGGTATCATTCTATTAACCGTCTGCCTATTTGGAACTAGACGGGGAATGGCAGCTGGTGCAATTGGAGCTGGGCTTGCGGATCTGCTGGGTGGCTATCCCATCTGGGTTCTTCCTACGATGTGCCTCAAAGCCCTGTGGGCACTGATTCTGGGAATCTTTTTGTATAAACTTTTTCCCCATGCAAAATATTCCTGGCTTGCAGGCTCGATCATCGGCGGAACCCTTCACACCCTTGGCTATACACTCGTTAAAATCCCACTGTACGGCACGGCACTTGCGCTGGCAGAACTCTTCACAACCGGATGCCAAAGCGCTGTCGGTATCATTTTATGCGGTGCCGCCTATACCATACTTTGCCATTCCAGTGCAGTACAGATTTTAAGATGCCGCGAATGAGGAAAGCTGGTATAAAGTTAGCCCCTTTTCTTTGCTTGCTTTGTTCGTTATGAACGTATCCAATCAAAGAAAAGGGGCTATTTTTATTGTATTACAATATTCTGATCAGAATCTACTCAGCATCAGCTTCCGGATCACCATACCGTGTATCTTCATGGAAGTTTGGCATCATATCCACACCACGTTTTGAATCTGCTTCAATATCTTTTCCGAAATGATAATCATTTCCCGGTAAAATTGCATTTAACACAATACCCGCAATCGCTGCAATCGCCAGAGAAGTCAGGGTAATATCGGTTCCAGCAACTGTAAAGGTCAGACCATCGGTGAAGCCCAGACCACATACGAAAATCACACCTGCAATGATCAGATTTCTGGACTTTGTGAAATCTACATGGTTTTCTACAACATTACGAACACCAATCGCAGAAATCATACCATACAGCATAAAACTAACACCGCCGATGATCGCAGAAGGCATAGAACCGATTACTTCTGCTACCTTTGGAATAAAACTCAGAATAACCGCATATACTGCTGCAATTCGAATTACCTTTGGATCATGAACTTTACTCAATTCCAATACCCCGGTATTTTCACCATACGTTGTATTCGCAGGTCCACCTACTAATGCGGAAAGAGCAGTTGCAAGACCATCACCGATCAATGTACGATGAAGACCCGGATTTTCAATAAAGTTTTCACCAACCGTTGCAGAAATCGCAGACATATCGCCAACGTGTTCCATCATAGAAGCAAGTGCAATCGGTGCCATAACTAATATTGCGGAAATATTAAACTTGCAAAGAGAAAATTCAGGTACTCCAACCCAGGAAGCCGCTGCAATATTCTGGAAATTCAAGATTGCAGAACCATCTGCATTTGTCATGCCCAGAGCATTGAAAATCAGAGCTGCTGCATAAGAAACAATTACACCCATCAGGATCGGAATGATTTTAAACATTCCTTTGCCCCAGATATTAAAAATAATGATTGTAGCCAGTGCGATCAGTGCCAGCAGCCAGTTGGTAGAAGCATTGGTAACCGCAGAACCAGCAAGGCCTAATCCAATACAGATGATGATCGGACCTGTTACAACAGGGGGAAGGAAACGCATTACTTTTTTTACACCAAGAACTCGGATAATAAGAGCAAGAACAAGATAAAGAAGACCTGCAACAACGATACCGCCGCAAGCATAAGAAAGCTTGTCAGCATTGGACATGTCGGCAAAAACACCGGTATTAAGATTAGCAATTGTGGCAAAACCACCTAAAAATGCAAATGAAGAACCTAAGAAAGCAGGTACTTTAAATTTGGAACAAAGATGGAAAAACAAAGTTCCCAGTCCAGCACAGATCAATGTAACCTGAACATGAAGAACATCTTCTCCAAAATAGCTATTCACCAGGATGGGAACTAAAATTGTTGCACCAAACATGGCAAACATGTGCTGCAATCCCAGGATAAGCATTTTGGGAACTCCCAGGACACTGGCATCACGAATCGCTTCGTTTCTTTCGTTCATAAAAATATCCTCCTTATATATGTGATTATGAGATCTGTAGAAAACCTCAAATTGCTCTATTTTATCACATATACAAGGAGGAATGCAACTATATTTTTGATTTTTATTTAAAATGAAAAATATAGTTTCCGTTCTCTCTACTGTAAAATGAAATGTTTTTTCGTGAACTACCCATTGTCTAAAGCCAATGGGCTTCCTGCTTCATAAACCTCGTAAC
>CAZTHP010000150.1:0-2543 GCA_964613155.1 uncultured Lachnospiraceae bacterium
TTGAGTCAATTGGAAGTCCCGCGTTGTCATCACTATCTGATGTACTTGAACTTGCTTTTGATGCAACTTTGAAATTAGTACTTGCTGTACCACTCTCAGATGATATATCTATACTATGCTCACCTTCAGATAAATCTTGTAAATATGATGACTTTAATTCTATTGTGCCATTAGATACAGTGTAATTCTCACTATCTACTGGTTCCCCATCTACTGAAACAACTACTGTAGAATCATAAGCTGAATCTGATTTAAACTCTAATGTTTCATTACTATCTTTTATCCAAGTACTATTCGCTCCTTCAATTATTTCATGACTACACTTAATTATTACGTCACTTGAATTGAGTTCTTTTTTAGCATTCTCATCTGAAAAATATTTATTACAACCTTCACACATGTAACATTCTATGTTTCCATCTTTACTTGATGTAGGATCCTTTGCTTCTAGTTTTACAATTTTTGTATGATTATTAGGATCTACTACTCCATATCCGTTACCGCATTTTGAACACTTGCTACCTGTTATACATGTTGGTTTCTCACCTGAATCAGTGTGGTCTACAAACTTTATATTAAATTTTTGTGGCTCATAGTTACCTTTTTTATCTTCGCCTTTGAAATGTAATATTATCCTATACTCACCTCTTTCAAGGCTACATAAGTCATCTGTAAATATTTTTGAATCTACAAAATATGACCTATCATTGGTTAATGTTACTTCTTTAGAATTATTGACATGAATAATCTCAATATTGCTTATTGTTACGTCAGATTCAATTGTAAAATTACTACAATACTCTGCTCCGTCTGCTATTCCTGTTACGGTTGCTTGACTCTTCTTTAACCACTTCGCATATAGTATTTTATCTTTACCGCTTTCAAATGTTCCTGAATTTATTACTTCTACTTTCTCAGTAAAATTTTTGTCTTTATACCAACCTTCAAAAATATATCCATCCCTTTTTATCTCTTCAGCTGTAGGTAATGTGATATCATCTCCTTCTATGTATAAAAATGGAATCGTAGAACCTATACTTTCACTTTCAGGTGTTGTATCTCCTCCTGATATAAGATTAACTTGGTCTACTCCACCTGTAGCAAAGCTTTCTTCTTCAACTGCCTCTCCTGTAGCAGTTCTTTCATAATCCACTATTCCGTCAGAATAAAGTGATAAATATTTCTTTTTCTTAACACAAAGCACTTCAAATTCTTTAACGTTTTTATCATCGTCTAATTTCTTAGATACTACAATTTTATTATTATCATATGTGTTATTTTCATCAACAGAATAAATATTATAATCTTCTAAACCTTCAATAATAGTGTCTTTGCTTCCTTCAATTGTTTTCCCATTTTCATCTTCAACATGTAAACACAAATTATATTTTGATTTATCTATTTGTAAATCGTACTTGTACTTTTGTGTATCTTTAGTTTTTTCTGCTTCTAATACTATCGTTTCACCAATTACTCCATTATTATATTCTTTAACTTCAAATTCAACAGCTTTATCCTTATCTTCTATATCTTCTTCTCTATTAAATTTGTATATGTTTATCTTATAAGGAATATTTCTTTTTGGTTCCCATACAGCTATATATTCTTTACTAATTTCTGTTGTTCGTGCTAAACTAGTCGCTATATAGCCCTCAAAAACGTATCCTTCTCTCTTTGGAATTGAATCTTTATCTTTTGTTATTTGTGCTAAATTAGTTATCATTTTTGTTGTACCTTTTTCTTTATAGCCATCAAAAATGTATCCTTTTCTCTCTGGAATTGGAATTAGATTTTTTTCTTCTAAAGAAGTTAGTTCTGCAAAATACACTGTTTTCTTTTTTAAAATTCCGTCAAAAGTTCCTCCATTGGAATCAAATGTGGCACTAAAACCTTCTTCTCTTGGTGAAAAATCATTACTATCACTATCACTATCAACAGAACTTTTCTTCCATACATCATCATATCCAGTTTTTCCTTGAATATTACTATTATCTATATTACCAACTAAACTCTCTTTTTTTGAATTAGAACAATAATCAATATGCTGTTCACCTTCTTTAGTTGGATAGCTTTCACTTTGATATCCGCATATTCCTCCTATGTAAATTCCTTCAGAGCCTTCTATCTTCTTTATTTCACCAGCATTATAACATTCTGTTATATTACTGTACTCGGTATTATATCCACATATTCCTCCAACATCGTCCTCTCCTTTTACTATTGCTCCATTATAACAATTTTTTATCACAATACCTCTACTAAATCCACATATACCTCCTACGTTTTGAGTTCCACTTACATTTGCTGCTGATGCTACTGATTTTATGGAAACACCTTCATCATCTTTTTCTACTACCCCATTATAACAACTTTCAATCGTTCCACTATTACATCCACATATACCACCTACAAAATTTTCACCTGTAACAACATAGACTGGTTCAGTTTTACCTGGTTTAACTCCATCTGATCCAGTAGCTACAACCGTTTCAATATCATATTCTAATCCTAATTTTCGAAGAGTTCCTTCGTTATAACCAAAT